>JALYHF010000262.1 GCA_030776745.1 Actinomycetota bacterium
CGCTTCCGTCTGGCACGAGAAGTCGACGAGCTTGTGAGCAAACACCCGACGAGCGCGTTGCCAGGGGCGCGGACGACCACGGTGTTTATTGCCAGGTCGAAGCCTGAGAGCATCAAGAACGTGTTCATCGGAGGATCCGGAGCGGGCTTCACGGGAGAGTACGAGCAGATGTTCAAGGAGTAAGAGGTCGCCGAGACGTTGGTTGCGGGGCGTCAGCAACTACCGCCTCCGGCTGCTGCTCTGCCCGGTGTTAAGTCAGTGGCAACTCCGACCTATTACATCGATACGAGGTGATCAACCACGACTTCCTAGTCGATCGACCAGGCTCCTTCCCAATGGAGAAGGGTGGTGCGCGCCTTCGGTCCGCTGCCGACAATCAGTCGAAGACCGCTGCCCGCCCGGGAATCGGCGTTCCCCGGCGTCCGTGCCGCTCGATAACGCTCATCCCGCGGTCGCACGCTGCGAGTCGGAGGAAGCGCACAACTTGGCGATGCCGGACTGTTGCCCGACACGGTCCACATCCGGCCGCCGGTGCGACCAATACCGCTGCGGCAGCAGCAGGACCTCCCGCCATTGCAGTCAGTAGACCGCCATTCGCGTCGGGGCTCGCCGCAACACCGTGTTCTGCTCTGCTGCCGAGCGATCGGGAGCGCCCGATCCCCTTCAAGCCCCGTGCTCGGCGGCCGATGACCGATCAGCGCTGTCGACCAGGACCGACTGTCCTGCGCAGGCGATTCGGACGGTCGGCTACTGGCCGCGCCCTCGAAGCGAGCTAGTCGAGTTGCGGCCCTCACCATCCCAGCGGGTGCGACGAACGCCGAAGGAGCCCCCGCGCAGGGTCTCCGCTCGGCGGTCCTGGCGACGGGTGCCGCCGAACAACAGTGGAGGTGGCGGGAATCGAACCCGCGTCCTTCAGCTTCTCAGCAGGCCTTCTCCGAGCGCAGCCGGGGCGGTGATCTCGGGCCCCTCGCTCGCCCCGGCATGGGCGAGGAGCCCTAGTCAGCTCAGGTGTCCCCGGCGGTCCCGCTGACCAGGCCGCCGGGTGAGCCCCACTTGATGGCGCCAGCATCCGGCCCGCAGGGCTGGGGCCGGGCTGACGTCCTCACTGGTTAAGCAGCGAGGAGTTCGACGTTGTCGTCGACGTTTGTTTGTTGTTCCGGCTCTTTTACGTGGTTCCGGAGACCACGGCTCGCTTCTCCTGCCTCGACCACCGAAGTCGAAGCCAGTCACCCCCTTGTCAAGGGACTGCAACGCCCGAAGGGGCGCTCCTATTCTACCGGATCGCCCCTCAGCCCTCCCCTCGGCGGCTCCGGGCCACGGTCCGGGCCACCTCTCGCTCGGCGTCGCGGGCGGCGATGGCATGGCGCTTGTCGTAGGTCTTGCGTCCCCGGGCCAGGGCCATCTCGACCTTGGCCCGCCCGTCCTTGAAGTACACCGAGAGCGGGACCAGGGTCAGGGACTGCTGCTGGGTCTTGGTGGCCAGCTCCTCGATCTCCCGGCGGTGGAGCAGGAGCTTGCGGGGCCGTTCCGGCTCGTGGGCCCCGAAGCCCGAGGCGAAGGCGTAGGGAGACACGTGCATGCCGTGCAGCCAGACCTCCCCACGCTCCACGCGGGCGTAGGCGTCGCGCAGCTGCACCTTGCCGTCACGGATGGACTTCACCTCGCTGCCCTGCAGGGCGATGCCGCACTCGAGCGTCTCGACCACGTCGTAGTCGTGGCGTGCCTTGCGGTTCTGGGCGACCGGGCGGGTTCCCTTCGGGGCCATGGGGCGTCGAGGGTAGCGGGCTACCGTTCCCGCCCATGCTGCGGCTCACGACCGACGTCTACCGGGAGATGATCGGCCACTGCTTCGACGGCTTGCCCGAGGAGGCGTGCGGCCTGCTGGCCGGCCCCCCCGCGTCCGCTGACGCCAGCATGTGCTACCCCACCAGGAACGTGGAGGCGTCGGCCCGGGTGTACACCGTGGACCCGCTGGGCCACCTCAAGGCCGACCGCGACGCCGAGGACCGGGGCCTCGAGATCATCGGCGTGTTCCACTCCCACACCCACACCGAGGCCTACCCGTCACCCACCGACGTGGCCCAGGCCCCGGACCCCGGTTGGCACTACGTCATCGTCTCGTTGAAGGACCCGGCTCCGGTGGTGCGGTCGTACCGCATCGAGGAGGGCAAGGTCACCGAGGAGCCGGTCGTGGTGGAGGACCGGTAAAGTCGTCGGGCACCGCTACCATCCCGACAGGGTCAAAGTTGAGGGAGGCCTCGTGGCCGTCGACGTCCGCCTGCCCACCGTCCTGCGTCAACACGCCGGTGGCCAGGCATCGGTGAAGGGCAACGGTTCCACGCTGGGCGAGGTGTTCGAGGACCTCGTGCGCCAGTTCCCGGGGCTGGCCGGTCAGGTCGTCACCGAGGAGGGGGACCTGCACAAGTTCGTCAACGTCTACGTGAACGACGACGACGTGCGGTACCTGGACAAGCTCGACACCAAGATCTCCGACGACGATGTCATCTCCATCCTCCCTGCCGTCGCCGGAGGGGCACGCTCCTGACGCCGGTGGCTGTCTACGGCACCATCCTCGACCTCATCGGCAACACGCCCCTGGTGGACGTGTCCAGGCTGAGCCCCAAGCCGAGCGTCCGCATCCTGGCCAAGCTGGAGGGCCAGAACCCGGGTGGGTCGGTGAAGGACCGCATCGCCCTGGCCATGGTCGAGGAGGCCGAGAAGGAGGGCATCCTGTCGCCTGGGGGGACCATCTTGGAGTCGTCCTCGGGCAACACCGGGATTGGCCTGGCCATGGTGGCCAGGGTGAAGGGGTACCGGCTCAAGGTCGTCCTGCCCGAGAACGTCTCGGTGGAGCGCAAGCAGCTGCTCGAGGTGTGGGGGGCCGAGATCGTCCTCTCGCCCGGGAGCGAGGGGTCGAACGGGGCCATGCGCCTGGCCCAGCGGCTGGCCACCGAGAACCCGGACCACTGGTTCCCCTTCCAGTACGCCAATCAGGCCAACGCCAAGGCCCACTACGAGGGCACCGGCCCCGAGATCTGGCGGGACTGTCCCGACCTGACCCACTTCGTGGCCGGCCTGGGCACCAGCGGCACCCTGATCGGGGCGGGCCGGTTCTTGAAGGAGCGCAACCCCGCCATCGAGGTCTGGGCCGTCGAGCCCCCCGCGGGGGAGATGGTGGACGGTCTGAAGAACTTCGACGAAGGCTTCGTCCCCCCGCTCTTCGAGGCCAACGACGGCTACGACCTGCTCGACCGCAAGAGGGTGGTGGGGCCGAGGGAGTCCATCGAGTGGACTCGTCGCTTCATCGAGGTGGGCGTCTTCGCCGGCATCTCCTCGGGGGCCATCCTGGCCGGGGCCGTGAAGTGCGCCCAGGAGATCCCGGAGGGGGTCGTCGTCACCGTCGTGTGCGATGGGGGCTGGAAGTACCTCTCCACCGGGGCGTGGACGGGGGACCTCGACGAGGTGGCCGACCGGGCCCGAGGCACCGTCTACTTCTGAGTCCTACATCCGGATCGACGGCGGCGGTCGGTAGGGGAGCCCGCCTCGGCGAAGAGGCGGGGTCGGGAGCCGGCCGGGAGGAACGACATGGACGATCGACCCATTGGCGTCTTCGACAGCGGCTTCGGCGGACTCACCGTCGCCCGCGCCCTCATCGACCTGCTGCCGGGCGAGGACCTCGTCTACTTCGGCGACACGGTCCGCTACCCCTACGGCCCCCGTCCGCTGGACGAGGTGCGGGAGTTCGCTCGCCAGATCACGGGCATGCTCACGGACCGCCACGACGTCAAGATGGTGGTCGTCGCCTGCAACACGGCGTCGGCCGCCGCCCTCGAGCTCCTGCGCTTCGAGCACGACCTTCCGGTCGTGGGCGTGATCGACCCGGGCGTCCGGGCCGCGGTGGCCGTCACCAGGAACCGGCGGGTCGGGGTGATCGGAACGCTGGGCACCATCGGCTCGGGGGCCTACCAGGGCGCGGTTCGCAAGACCCGGGCCGAGGTGGAGCTGGTCTGCGCCGCCTGCCCCGGCTTCGTCGAGTTCGTGGAACGGGGCGAGACCGACAGCGAGCAGGCCCACGTGCTGGCCGAGCGGCTCCTGGCGCCGGTGAGGGAAGCCGGCGTGGACACCCTGCTGCTGGGCTGCACGCACTACCCGTTCCTGGCCCGCACCATCGGTGACGTGATGGGCCGCCAGGTGGTCCTGGTCTCGTCGGCCGACGAGACCGCCTTCGAGGTTCGGGCCATCCTCCACGAGACCGGCTTGGTGCGTCGCAGCGGTGGCAAGGGCGACCACCGCTTCGTCTCGTCCGGCGACCTGGAGTGGTTCCGGCACCTGGGCTCGCGCCTGCTCGGCCCCGAGATCGACGGCGTTGAGGGCTGGTCATGGGGATGACGCTCACCGTGCTCGGCTGCTGCGGCAGCTACGCCGGCCCTGGCGGAGCCTGCAGCGGCTACCTGGTGCGGGGCGGCGGAACGACCGTGTGGCTCGACGCCGGGTCCGGCACGCTGGCCAACCTGCAACGCCACGTGGGCCTGGATGACGTGGACGCCGTGGTCCTCACCCACGGGCACCCGGACCACTGGAGCGACGTGGAGGGCTACCGTGTCGCATTGAAGTACGGCCACGAGCAGGAGGGGGTGCCGGTCTTCGCCCCTGCCGGCGTCCGCCGCCTCTTGTCGGAGGACCCGGAGCCGACCTTCGACTGGCACGAGGTCGCCGACGGTGACCGACTCGAGCTCGGCGGCCTGAGCCTCGCCTTCTCCCGCACGGAGCACCCGCCCGAGACCCTGGCCGTGCGGTTCGACGGCGACGGCCGCTCGTTGGCCTATTCGTCCGACACCGGGCCCGGATGGTCCTTCGACGACCTGGGCGGTGGCATCGACCTGGCCCTTTGCGAGGCGACCTACCAGAGCGACCAGGAGGGCAAGGGCATCCACCTCAGCGCCCGTCAGGCCGCCACCATGGCCCGCCGGTGCGGGGTGGGCCGCCTGCTGCTGACCCACCTGTGGCCCACCCTGGACCCGGCAAGGTCGAAAGAGGAGGCCAGCGCCGCCTACGGTGAGCCGGTGGAGCTGGCCAGGACGCACGCCGAGTACCAGGTGTGAGGCGCGACGGTCGGGGGCCCGAGGACCTGCGCCCGGTGCACTTCGAACGGGACTACACCGACTTCGCCGCTGGTTCCGTCCTCGTCACCATGGGCAAGACCCGGGTGCTGTGCACGGCTTCGGTCGACGAACGGGTGCCGCGCTGGATGCACGGCAGCGGCAAGGGGTGGGTCACCGCCGAGTACTCCCTCTTGCCGGGTTCGACCTCCGAGCGGGTCGAGCGGGAGGCGGTGAAGGGACGCCAGTCCGGCCGCACCCAGGAGATCCAGAGGTTGATCGGCCGCAGCCTGCGCTCGGTCACCGACCTCCGGGCCATGGGGGAGGTGCAGGTGGTGCTCGACTGCGACGTCCTCCAGGCGGACGGAGGCACGCGCACGGCGGCCATCTGCGGCGCCTACGTCGCCTTGCACGACGCCTTCACCCGCCTCGGCCAGCGCCAGGGGGCCGTGCGGGCCCATCCCGTCACCGAGGGGTGCGCGGCCGTCTCGGTGGGGATGGTGGACGGTTGTCCTCTGCTGGACCTCGACTACTCCGAAGACGTCGGGGCAGAGGTCGACATGAACGTGGTGATGACGTCGTCCGGTCGCTTCGTCGAGGTGCAGGGAACGGCGGAGGGGCTGCCCTTCACCCGTTCGGAGCTGGACGAGCTCCTGGCCCTGGCCGAGCACGGCATCGCCCAGGTCCTCGACCTGCAGGCGGCGGTGCTGGCCGACCCCCCGGCCAAGCGGTGACGGGCGCCCGGACCGGGCGTCCGTCGGCCCTGCGACTGGTGCTGGCCTCGGCCAACCCCGACAAGGCGACGGAGATCGCCGCCATCCTCGCTGGCGTCGAGCTCCTGCCCCGCCCCGCGGGGGTGCCCACCGTCGACGAGACCGGTGACACCCTGGAGGAGAACGCCCGGCTCAAGGCCCGGGCCCTGGTGGAGGCCACCGGCGAGGCGGCGCTGGCCGACGACACCGGGTTGGAGGTGGCGGTGCTGGGGGGCGCTCCGGGCGTGGAGTCGGCGCGCTACGCCGGGGCGGGGGCGACCTACGCCGAGAACGTGGCCAAGCTGTTGGCCGCCCTCGGGCGCAGCCACGACCGGCGGGCGCGCTTTCGCACCGTGGCCATGGCCTGCTTCCCCGACGGCGGTGAGGTCGCGGCCGAGGGCGTGGTGGAGGGCGAGATCACCGCGGCGCCGCTGGGCAGCGGGGGCTTCGGCTACGACTCGGTGTTCGCGCCGGACGGCGCTGGTGGCCGCACGTTCGCCCAGATGACCCTCGAGGAGAAGAACGCCATCTCGCACCGGGGCAGGGCCTTTCGGGCCTTGGGGGAGCGGCTGGCCGGCTACGAGCGGGGCTGATCGCTTCTGCTCAGGCAGCCGAGACGTGGCCCAGCGGTCGCAGCAGCGAGGTTCCGCCCGCACACCAGGCGCCGAGCAGGTGGCGGGCGAAGCGGCTCTCCACGAGCATCACGGCCCGAGCGCCGAAGAGCACGGCGCTCGCCTGTTCGGGTTCCTGAACGGCGAAGGGGCCGGCCAGCTCGTGGGCGGCCACCACCTGGTGGTGGGCGTCGGCGGCCACGTGCACGTCGTAGAACCGAGCGGCCTCCTCGGGCAGGCCGTGACGGCGGATGGCCTGGGCATAGCGGCCCATCGGCCTGACCGACGTCATCTCGAAGACGGCCAGGTGGCCGACGAGGGCACCGCGCAGTCGCCGGTGCAGGCCGAGCATGGTGACGAGGTTGCACGTGGCCAGCGTGGGCGCGGGCGTCACCTCGAGATAGGCGCCGTAGCGGGGATCGAGGTCCATCGCCCGCATGGTGTCGGCGAACAGCGAAGCGTGCACCTCCGAGGCCACGCCGCCCCCGTACTCGTCGAGCTGGATGCTGACGAGGGCCGCCTTGGGCGGCCCCCACAGGCGCGGAATCGCCCAGGTGTGAGGGTCGGCCTCCTTGAGCTGGTAGGCGGAGCGGTGGACGGCGAACTCCCGGAGCTGCTCCAGGCTGCCCTCGTTGCAGAGGTACGACGACAGGGAGGGCCCGGCCGACGAGTCGATGGTCTCCTGCAGCTGGGCTGGGACGTCGCCGGGTACCGGGAGGGGGCCCACCTCGTCGGCCACGCGGTCCAAGAAGGCCGTCTCCAGTCGGCGGCGAAGGGCCAGGAGGGAGGGTTCCCACTCCCACCCGTCGTCCACGCCGTGCCACCCGCGGTAGTGCAGCTCGTAGCAGAGGTAGAGGGCGAGCTGGGCGTCGTCACCCAACGGGTCCTCCACCGAGGGCTGACACCGGTCGAGGGGCTGCGGCGGCCGGCTCAGGTGGTCGAGGAGCAGGGCGCTCAGTGGCCCCCGCGGCGCCGGGAGGGGCGGCCCGGCCGGGCTGGGGGACGCTTCGGGACAGAGGGCCACGTTCCCCATCTTTGTCCCGCTACGACCAGGTGTGCACCTTGTGCCGGTTGGCGGCCGCGTCCGATAGCGTCGGGAAGGGACGGGCCCACGCACCAGTGGCGGAAGCGGTAGACGCGCAGGACTTAGGATCCTGTGAGCTTGGCGGCTCGTGTGGGTTCGAGTCCCACCTGGTGCACGGCGGAAGGTGCTG
>JALYHF010000263.1 GCA_030776745.1 Actinomycetota bacterium
TCGAGACCTGGGAGCGGTCGATGACTCAGGCCGAGACCATCTGCCGGCACCTGTTGTTCGGGACGACATGACGGCGACACCCTCGCGGCGAGCGGGCCCGGCCGCCCGGCGCTGACCAAAGGAGCACTATGAACGTCTGGATCGACGCCGACCTGTGCACCGGTGACGGGATCTGCGCGGAGATCGCCCCGGCGGTGTTCTTCATGGAGGACGACGGCCTGGCCTACGTGAAGGAGTCCGCCAGCGACTTCCCCGACCTGTCGGCCGACCGGACCTTCAACGAGCACATGGGCCAGGGCGGCACGGTGAACGGGCTGGCCCGGATCCCCGACAGCCGGCTCGAAGAGGTGATCGACGCCGCCGAGGAGTGCCCCGGCGAGTGCATCTTCATCGAGCCCTAGAGCTCTCCCTCAGGGCCCTCCCTCAGGCCGAGAGGAACTCCTTGACGTCGGGCGCCGCCGCGTCCCGCAGCTTGGAGATGGCCTTGGCCTCGATGTAGCGGATCCTCTCCCGGCTCACGCCGAACCGCTCGGCCACCTCGGCGAGGGTGCGGGGCTCGCCTCGATCGAGTCCGTAGCGGAGGCAGAGGATCTCCTGCTCTCGTTCGCTGAGCGGGGCGAGAAGTTGCACCACCTGGACGGGCAGCATGGAGGCGAAGACCGCCTCGTCGGGAGCCTTGCCCACCCTGTCCTCCACCAGGTCGCCCAGCTCGGTGTCCCCGTCCTCGCCCAGGCGCTCCGACAGGGAGAGCGGCTCGGGCATGCACAGCACGAGCTCCTCCACCTTGGCCGCCGGGAGCCCGAGCTCCCCGGCCAGCTCGGCCAGATCCGGGGGGCGCCCATGGTCGGCCTCGAAGGCGGCGCTCATCTTGCGCAGACGGGCAACTTGCTCTCCGGCGTGGACGGGGAGGCGGATGCTGCGGCCGGTGCTGGCGATGCCACGGACGATGGACTGGCGGATCCACCAGGTGGCGTAGGTCGAGAACTTGAAGCCCTTGCTCCGGTCGAACTTGTCGACGGCGTGGATGAGGCCGAGGTTGCCCTCTTGGATGAGGTCAAGGAGGGGCAGACCCGAGCTCTGGTACCTCTTGGCGATGGAGACGACGAGACGCAGGTTCGACTTGACGAAGCGGCTGGCCGCCTCCTCCCCCGCCTTCACCCGGGCCACCAGCTCGGCCCGGCGGCTCCCCGTGGGGACCGGCAGGTCCGCCAACTCGACGGCCGCCTCCTTCCCCGCCTCGATCAACTGGCCGAGGGAGGCCTCGTCCTCCCTCGTCAGGAGCGGGTGCTTGCCGATGTCGCTCAGATAGAGGCGGATGATGTCCTCGGTGTCGGCGCCCTCGCTCCCCTCCCTGGTGACCAACACACGCTCCTCGTGAGGATTGGCAGACCCGGACGGTACCGGTAGCTGCCTCCGTACTATAGGTCGACTGCGCGGTGGCGAGGGCGCCGGACCGAAACCGGCTCTCCGCACGGCCGCAGGAGGCCAACCCAGAGCCTCGTCGCACACATCGCCCGTGGTCCCCGAATTGAACCCGCCACAGGTAACAAGTCGGGGTGGCCCGTGGGTATTCCGGCCTCGGCCACTTCTCCGGATTCGTCGGCGGCACGGACACGGACCCTTGTCCCGCTCTTCGGTGGGACGCATGATGGGGCCGAGGCTCTGGACCTCACAGGGGGTGGCCACCATGAAGGTGTCCGACATCATCAAGACCAAGGGCGACCAGGTCGAGACCGTCAGGGCCGATGCCACCGTGCCCATCGCCGTGCACAAGTTGGCGACGATGGGCATCGGAGCGCTCGTCGTCTCTCCCGACGGCGAGCGCGTGGAGGGGGTGATCGCCGAACGCGACGTCGTGCGGGGCCTCGCCCGCCACGGCGCCCGGCTGCTCGAGATGCGGGTGTCGGAGGTGATGTCCAAGGGAACGCCCACCTGCCACCCCGACGACAACATCACCGGGGTGATGGCGCAGATGACCCGGACTCGCAACCGTCACCTCCCCGTCCTCGAGGACGGCCGGCTCCGTGGCATCGTCAGCCTCGGCGACGTCGTGAAGAAGCGCCTGGACGATCTGGAGCTGGAGGCGGCGGTGCTGCGGGAAACCTGGATCGCCCGGCGCTGACCGGCCCCCGTCACCCAAGGCGCAGCGCCTGGTCGGCCACGTCGATGTGATGGCCCTGGCGCGCCAGCTGCGCCTTGTCCCCCGGGTCGACGACCCGCAACTCCTCCAGGTGCTCGGGGGTGTTGGGGACGAGCCTGCCCACGAAGCTGACTCGCTGCCCGACAGCGACGCGCGGCGACGCGGCGGCTCCGCCCTCGACCTCCACGAAGACCCGGTCAGCGTCGGAGGTCCCCACCCAGAATCCCTCCCCGGACAGCGACAGAACCCCCGCACCTCGGGCCTCCACCGTTCGGCCGCCGTACGGCGCCATCGGTCGAGCTCCCGAGAGCGGGACGGGGGGGTCGGTCTGGACGACCAGCGGCGGTGGTGCGGGCGGCGGTGGCGGTGAACCGTTCGACGTGGCCAGGACCACGGCGGCCACGACCGCGGCGGTGGTGGCGGCTGCGGTGGCCGCCGCCCGCGCTGGTTGCTGGCTGACCTGACGGCGAAGCCAGCGAAGGAGCCGGTCCAGCCCCAACGCCGGCCACAGCCCGGCCAGGGCGCGGCTCCGTTGGGCGATCGGCTCGCTCAACGAGGCACAGGACGGGCAGGAGAGCAGGTGGGCGCCGGCGTCGAGCTGTTGCTGGCGTCGCCGGTCGCCGGTGGACAGCGCCAGCAGGACCGGTTTGCAGCGGGGCGTGGGCAACTCCACCCGGCGCAGGGCCAGGAGGTACTCCATCCGCAGGTTGGCCCGCGCCCGGGACAGCCGAACGGCGACCGATCCAGGGCTGGCGCCGATCCGTTCGGCGAGGGCCGCCGTCCCGACGCCCTCGACCTCATGGGCCACGAGGAACTGCTGCTCCAGGGGGGACAGCTGGGCCAACGCGTCGGCCAGGGCGCGGCGATCCTCGGCTTCGATCGCCCGCTCCTCGGGATCCTCGGGCTGGGCGGGATCGAACAGGCGGGGAGCGTGGCGGCGGCCTCGCTCGTCACGGCGAGCCAGCGACCGGACCAGGTTGCGGGCGGTCACCACCGCGTACGGAGCCACGGCGCTCTCGTCCAGGCGGCTCCGCACGGCCAGGACCCGCGTGAGCGTCTCTTGCACCACGTCGTTGACGGTGGAGGCGTCCGAGACCCTTGCCCCGACGACCCGTCGCACCAGAGGGGCCAGCCCGGCAACGTCGCCTTCGCTGGCCGACTCCAGCCCGAGGTCGCTCACGGTCCCCCCTCTCCCTCCCGGCCGAGGGCGGGCGCGACGCTACCGCTTTGGTCGGTCTCGCCACCAAGGGTCGACGTAACGTCACGCCCGGCGGGGCGTATCAGGAGGGGGGCGAGCGCTCGCCGGCTCCGGAGGCGATGATGGACCGGCAACCGATGCGGCCGTCGTCCGTTCCCGGGTGACCCCATGCCGCGCTCGAGACGACGGGCTCGGCAGGGGGACCACAGCGGCGCGGCCAAGGAGGAGGAGTTGAGTGGGCACGCGTGAAGACGAGCTGGTGCGAGAGATCGGGCGGATCCGCGGCGACCTCGGCGCCAGCCTGGAGGCCATCGGTGACCGGGTGGCGCCCAAGAAGGTGGTGGCCCGAGCCAAGACCAAGGCCGCCGACAAGGTCGAGGAGGTGCGAGAGCGGGTGAGCCCGAAGCGCCTCGTCGAGCGGCAGACGGAAGGTCTGCGCAGCCGGATGCTCGACCTCCAAGACTCGGTGGCCGATCGGGCCAGGTCGGCTGCCCAGACCACGAAGAGGACCCCCGTCAACAGGCCGGTGGTGGCGGGGCTGGTCGCCTTGGGTGCCGGTCTCCTCGTCGCCCGCCTCATGCGGTCGAGCGGGCCCGAGCGCCCGCCGTCCGAACCGCCCAAGGAGCTGGAGGCACCGCGGCAGGAGGCGTTGGAGGCGGGCCCGCCCGTCGCCGGCGAGCTGGAGCAGTCGAGCCCACCGCGCCCGGAACAAGCCGGGCCCCGAGCGGCGCCGGCGAAGAAGGCGACGGGAGCGAAGAAGGCGACGGGAGCGAAGAAGGGCCCGGCGAAGAAGGCGACGGGAGCGAAGAAGGCCACGCCGGCGAAGAAGGGGGCAGCCTCGCCCTCGGCCCCGCCGGCCCAGAGCCGCCCAGCGGGAGCGACCACGAAGGTGAAGGCCCAGGCCAAGGGCGTCCCGCCGCGGGTCGAGGCGCAAGCCAATCGCCCGTCCGAGACGGTGAAGGCGACGGCCAAGCGGCCGCCCAGGACGACAAAGGCGCCCGGGCGCGCCTGACAGAGGTCACCGCGCCGGCGGAGCGGCTCCGTAGACGGCCAGGACGTGAGGAAAGGGGAACGGGATGTCCGAAGAGGACGAGTGGCGCAGGCGCTGGGTGGAGCAGATCCAGCGGGAACAGGGCGAAGCCCAGCCGGCCCCGCAGCAGCAGCGGCCAGACCCGGGGGCGGCGGGGGCGGCGGGTGGTGACCGTGGCTCCGGGACGCCACAGCGGCCCACCGAGCTTCAGAAGCCGTCGTGGGGAGGTGTCCTGAAGCGGACCGTCAGCGAGTTCAAGGAGGACAACCTGACGGACTGGGCGGCGTCGCTGACCTACTACGGGGTTCTGGCCATCTTCCCGGCCATCCTCGCCCTCGTCTCCGTGCTGGGCTTGGTGGGCAGGTCGGCGACCCAGCCGTTGATCGACAACCTGTCCAAGGTGGCCGCGGGCCCGGCGAAGGAGATCGTCACCGCCACCATCCAGAACCTCCAGAAGAGCCAGGGCGGAGCGGGAATCGCCTTCGTCGTCGGCCTCGCCGTTGCCCTGTGGTCGGCGTCGGGCTACGTCGCCGCCTTCATGCGGGCCTCGAACGCCATCTACGAGGTGGAGGAGGGGCGGCCGTTCTGGAAGAAGATCCCGGTTCGCCTCGGGGTGACGTTCGTGCTCGTGGTCCTGCTGGCTCTCAGCGCCCTCGCCGTGGTCCTCACCGGCGGGCTGGCGGACCAGGCCGGCAGGCTGCTGGGCATCGGGAAGTCGGCCGTCACGGTGTGGGACATCGCCAAGTGGCCCGTCCTGCTGCTCATCGTCAGCTTCATGTTCGCCCTCCTCTACTGGGCCGCGCCCAACATCAAGCAGCCCGGCTTCCGCTGGCTCAGCCCCGGCGGGATCGTGGCCGTGGTCGTCTGGGTCCTCGCCTCGGTGGTGTTCGCCTTCTACGTGGCCAACTTCGGCTCCTACAACAAGACCTACGGCGCGCTGGCCGGAATCGTCATCTTCCTGGTCTGGCTGTGGGTCTCGAACATCGCCGTGCTCCTGGGCGCCGAGTTCAACGCCGAGCTCGAGAGGGGCCGCCAGATCGAGGCCGGCCAACCGGCCGACCAGGAGCCGTTCCTCGAGCCGCGCGACACGACCAAGATGAGGCGCCGCTGAGGGGGCGGCGCCGACCCGCTCCCGCAGCCCGGCCCGAGGTCAGCCGATCTCGAGAGCGAGCTTGCCGTGCACGTGCCCAGCCTCGATCAGCCGCTGGGCGCCGGCGGCGTCGTCCAGCGGGAAGGTGCGCTCGAGGCGGACCGTCAGCCGTCCGTCGTCCACGAGCCTCGACAGCTCGGCCAGCTGCGAAGGGTCCGGGCGAACGAAGATGTAGCGCCCACCGAGCTCGGTGGTCTTCTTCGGGTCGAGGACGGAGGCGATGCGCCCACCGGTGGCGAGCAGCTGGGGGGAGACCTCCAGGGCGTCCCCGCCGACGAGGTCGAGCGCCGCCGTCACCCCGTCCGGTGCCAGGGCTCGTACCCGCTCCACCAGCCCGGCGCCATAGGCGACCGGTTCGGCCCCCAGGGAGCGCAGGTAGTCGTGCGTGCCTTCGCTGGCCGTACCGATCACCGTGGCGCCGAACAACCGGGCGAGCTGCACGGCGAAGGAGCCCACCCCACCGGCGGCGGCGTGGACCAGCACGACGTCGCCGTGACCGACCTTCAGACCGCGGGTGAGGGCCTGCCAGGCCGTGAGCCCGGCCAGGGGCAGCGCGGCCGCCTCGGCCCAACCGACCTCGGCCGGCTTGGGGGCGACCGTGCGGATGGGAGCGGCCACGTACTCCGCGTAGGTACCCCACTGGACGTGGTCGCGCCGGACGTATCCGATCACCTCGTCGCCGGGCGCGAACTCGGTGACGTCCGGGCCCACCGCCTCGACGGTGCCGGCCACGTCCCAGCCGGGGATCAGCGGAAAGTGGGCGGGGAAGCGACCGTCGAGGCCGCCCTCTCGGGTCTTGGTGTCGACCGGGTTCACCCCTGCCGCCCTGGCCCGGACCAGGACCACGTCCGGGCCCACCTTGGGCGTGGGCAGCTCCCGCAGCTCGAGGACCTCCGGGCCCCCGTATCGATCGATGGCGATGGCGCGCATGGAGCCTCCTTCGGGCCCTCAGGGTAGGGGCCGGGCCAGCGCTCCAAGGACGCCGGCCGAGCCTGAGATCCGACGTGGACCTCCCCGGCGCGGGAGACTCGTCGCATGAGCTCGTGGAGTGAGGTCAAGGTGGCGGCCCCAGAGCTGGCCGCTTCCGTGGAGGAACGCTTCGAGGCCCACGGGCTGGCCCTGATGGCCACCCTCCGTCGCGACGGGTCCCCGCGCATCAGCGGCGTCGAGCTGCTCTTCGCCGCCGGTGAGCTGTGGCTGGGGATGATGCCCGACTCCCGCAAGGCCCGCGACCTGGAGCGGGACCCGAGGCTCGCCCTGCACAGCGCGACGACCGGCAAGGAGGTGAGGGAAGGCGTGGCCGAGGTGTCGATGCTGCGCCTCGATCGGCGCTGACCCGAGCGCTACCGTCGGTGTCCGCAAGCGCTCGCCCGGGGAGGTCGTCTCGTGAGCAACCCCGTCAAGATCGCCATCGCCGGCAGCGGGTACGGCAGGAAGGTCGCCCTGCCCGTGTACCGCGAGCTGGAGGAGTTCGAGCCGGTGGCCTGCTGGTCCCGCCAACCCGAGCGAGCCCGGGAGCTGGCCCAGGAGGCCGGGCTCGAGCTGGGAACCTCCGACTACGAGGAGCTGCTGTCGTTTCCCGGGCTGGAGGCGGTGCACGTCGCCACCCCCGTCGTCACCCACGTGTCGTTCGTCGTCGCCGCCGCCGAGCGAGGACTGCACGTCTTGTGCGAGAAGCCGTTGGCCGACGACCTCGAAGGCGCCCGCCGCATGGTGGAGTCCATCCGGTCGGCCGGCGTGGTGGGGGCGGTGGACTACGAGCTTCGGATGAAGGAGACCCGCCGGCGCCTGGTCGAGCGGGCCCGAGAGGTGGTGGGCCGGCCGCGCCTGGTCTCGGTCTCGCTGGTCCAGTCCGACCATGCCACCCCCGAGTCGCGGCCGTACACCTGGGTCCACGACGCCACCCTGGGGGGCGGACGGCTGCAGGGGTACGGGGTGCACGACCTCGACCTGCTGCTCGAGCTCTTCCCCGACGTGGAGGCGGTGGCCTCCGCCACCGAGGTGGGCGTGCCCATGCGGACCGCCGGTGACGACGAGATGCGCGCCGTCACCGCCGAGGACGCCTACGGCATCCTGCTGCGCTTTCGGGGCGGCGGGCTCGGAGTGGTCAGCCTGGTGGCCACCGCCCGCCACGACCGCGGCGACGTGATCGAGGTCCACGGCGACGAGGGGACGGCCAGGCTGGACGCCGACGAGCAGGTCTGGTGGGGCCGGGCCGGGGAGGACCTGCAGTGCGAGGGGCCGTTGGACAGCAGCTCGACGGGGGCCTTCGAGCTCGTGGCCCGCAACTTCTGGGCGGCGATCCGGGAGGGCGCGCCCCCGGAGCCGTCGCTGGAGGAGGGACTTCGGGTCCAAGCGCTGTTCGACGCGGTACGGACGGCCGACGTCGAGCGCCGCTGGGTCCGACCGGCGCCCGTCGTGTCCCCCGCCTGAGGTGCCCGCGAGGTACCTCCTCGCCAACTGGAAGATGCACACCACGGTCAGCCGGGCGGTGGCCCTGCTCGAGGAGGTGCAGGACGGCCTCCGGCGCCGGGCTCAGGGCGGCCAGGCCTTGCCGCTTCCCATCGTGTGCCCGCCCTTCGTGTCGCTGGTGCCCATGGGCGCCGTGCAGGACCGGCAGCTGGTGCGCCTCGGTGCCCAGAACTGCCACTGGGAGCCCGAGGGGCCCTACACGGGCGAGGTCTCGCCCACCATGCTGGCCGACCTCGTCGACTACGTCTTGGTCGGCCACAGCGAGCGCCGCGCCGCCGGCGAGACCGACGAGGAGATCGCCAAGAAGGTGGGGGGCGCCGCTGCGGCCGGCCTCGTCCCGATCCTGTTCGTGGGGGAGGACCAGCCCGGGGAGGCGGCCATGCAGCAGAGCGGGGAGCGGCTGGCCGAGGGGGTGTCCCGTGTCGACGTCGGGAGGCAACGCCTGCTCGTCGTGTACGAGCCGACGTGGGCCATCGGCGGCGAAGAGCCGGCTGAGCCGGGCCAGGTTCAGGAGGTGGTCGCCCACCTCAAGGGCCTGCTCCGCCAGTGGGGAGCGAGCGATCCGCAGGTCATCTACGGGGGGACCGTCACCGAGGACAACGTCGAACGCTTCCTCCGGCTCGAGATCCTCGACGGGGTGGGCGCCACCCGGGCCAGCCTCGACTCCGAGGAGTTCCTGGAGATGGTCGATCGATTCGCGACGACGGCGCCGGGAGGGCAGTAGTTCGCCGTCGAGCGGTGGCGCTGCGAGAGGTGCCTACTCCAGCGGTCCCCCCACGGCCGGCTGCCCCCAGGTCCGGCGAGCGCCGGTGGCGGCGAAGACGGCGGTGAAGAGGGCGGCGCCGGTGAGGACGATCGCCGGCCCCGAGGCGACGTCGAGGTGGTAGCTCAGGTTCATGCCGACGAAGCCGCACCCGCCGCCGATCGCCGTCGAGAGACACAACATGCGGACGAAGGAGTCCGTGAGCATGCGGGCCACCACGGCCGGGATCACCAGGACGGCGGCGATGAGCGTCACGCCGACGACGTTCATGGTGGCCAGGATGGACGCGGCCAGGACGAGCATCAGCAAGGCGTCGAGCCGGGAGGTGGCCACGCCGGAGACCTCGGCCACCTCGGGGTCGAAGGTGGCGAACAGCAGCGCCCGGTAGCGAAGGAAGATGACCGACGCGGCGAAGATGGCCACCCCGACCACCACCCAGATGTCGGCCCGGCTGACGCCGAGGACGCTGCCGAACAGCGCCGCGTCCGGGTTGCGCCCGGGCGTCCCGTAGAGCTGGATCAGGGCCAGGCCGAGCGCGAACGAGGCGGTGGTGATGACGCCGATGGCGGCGTCCGCCCCGATGATCCGGCGCCGCGTGACCGAGCTCACCATGAGGGCAGAGGCCACGCCCCACACGCCGGCCCCCAGGAAGACGTTGACGCCGACCAGCCCGCTAGCGGCGAAACCGCCGAAGATGGCATGGGACAGGCCGTGGCCGATGTAGCTCATCCCTCGCAGCACCACGTAGACGCCGATCAGCCCGCACAGCGCCCCTGCCAGGGTGGCCACCACCACGCCGTTGCGGAAGAACGCGAACTGGAAGGGCACCACCAGCTCGTCCACGTTCACGCGCCCGTCCTCCGCAGGTGAACCACGTCGTGGACCGCGGCGTAGGAGTCCACCACCACCGGCATGCCGGCGTGCTGGAGGACCTCGAGGCGGGCACCGTAGGTCCGCTCGAGCACCTCGGGCGTCAGGACGGCTCGAGGGGACCCCTGGCCGATGACCTCCCGATTCAGGCAGACGAGGGCCGGGAGGTGGGCGGCGATGCCGTTGAGGTCATGGGTCGTGAGCACGACGGCAAGACCGTCGGCGTTGAGGTCGTTGAGCAGGTGGAGGATCTCGTGGCGGGTCCCCACGTCGATGCCGGCGGTGGGCTCGTCAAGCAGGAGGACCTGCGGTCGTCGGAGCAGCGCCCGGGCAACGAACACCCGCTGCTGCTGGCCGCCGGAGAGCGCCCGGATGTGGCGGTGCTGCAGGTCGGCGATGCCCAGCCGTTCGAGGACGGCGGCCACCTCGGCCCGCTCGGCCCGGCTGGGCCAGGGCAGGACGCGTCCCTGGGTGCGGGCCATCAGGACGCACTCCCCGACCGTGATGGGGAACTGCCAGTCGATGGTCTCGACCTGGGGCACGTAGCCGACCCGCAGCCCCCTCGAGCGGCGAACGGCGCCGGCGACGGGGCGCACCATGCCCAGCAGGGCTCGCAGAAGCGTCGTCTTCCCCGATCCCGACGGGCCCACGATGCCGATGAAGTCACCGTTGCCCACGACGAGGTCGACGTCCACCAGCGCCGCCGCCTCTCCGAAGCGGCACGTGATCCCCTCGGCGGCGATGAGCGGTTCCGGTGCCGACGTCACTGCGGGTACCTGGCTCGGTCCGGGGCGGTGTCGCCCACGCCCGAGCGCTCCAGGGCGGAGGCGTCGCCACCCAGCGCCTTCACCATGGTCGTGTAGTCGAAGCGCACGAGCCCGAACCAGGAGTGCTCCGGCTCGCCCGGGCGGCCAGGGAGGTCGTCGTCGCGGAGCACGTCGACGTAGCGGACGCCGGCCTCCTTGCCGATCTGTTCGAGCACGGCGCTGGGGAACACCTCCGAGCCGAAGATGGCGGGGACGCCCTCCCGCTCGACCTGCTCGACGAGGTCGGCGACCTCCTTGGGGGTGGGGTCCTCGAAGCTCGACACCTGGATGGCGCCGATGACCTCCCAGCCGTATTCCCTGGCGAAGTAGGCGTAGGCGTCGTGGTAGGTGAGGAGCTTGCGGCGCTCGGGGGGCAACGTGGCAAAGCTCTCTCGCATGGCCCGGTCGAGCTGCTCGACGAGGCGGGAGAACCGCTCGTAGTTGTCCCGATAGGATGCGGCGTTCTCGGGGTCCTGGCCGACCATGGTCTCCTTGACGATCTCGGCGTAGCGCCGGGCCATGGGGGGATTGGTCCACAGGTGCGGGTTCGGCCTGCCCTCCTCCCGTGGGAACGAGAAGTCGTAGGCGTACTCGCCGGGGTCGAGCGTCTCGTTCCCCAGCTCCACCAGGACGGCTCCGTCCCGCTTGTTCGCCAGGGCCAGCTCCTTGGTCGGCTCCTCCAATTGGAGCCCGTTGAGGAAGATCACGTCCGCCTCCGACAGCACCTCGGCTACCGAGGGGGGCGGCTCGAAGGTGTGAGAGTCGGCGCCCTCGGGGACCACGCCCTCGACGTCGGCCCGATCGCCGATCACGTTGGCGGCGATGCTGGTGATGGGCGCCACCGTGGTGACGACCTTCAGGCGGCCGTCCCGCTCGGCGCCAGCGCTGCGCTGCCCCCCTCGGTCTCCGCAGGCGACCAGCGCGACCAGCGCGACGAGCGCGATCGCCGCCCACGCGCCCACGGGCCCACCTCTGCGCCGGATCCCCACGGCCCGACGCTAACGCGAGCTGAACTCAGTTGCGAGCTGGTCGCAGTTCGTTCAGGTGCAGGCGGAACACCGTCCCGAGAGGGCGAAGTGGAAGGGATCCAGACGAAAGCCGTAGTCGCGCTCCAACCGCCCCCGCATCCCCCCGAGCACCGAGGCGGGGATCTCGGTGATGGCCCCGCAAGAGTCGCAGACCAGGTGGTGGTGGGACTCGTCGGCGAGGTGGTACACGGCCGGGCCGTGACCGAGGTGCACGTGCACGGTCACCCCGAGCTCGCTCAACGTGTTGAGCGTGCGGTACACGGTGGACTCGTGCACGTCCGGATGGCGGGCCCGGACCCGAGCGGCGAGCTCCTCGGCGGTGATGTGGCCGCCCGCTCTCAGCAGCTCGAGCACGATGGCGCGACGCGGAGTGGTTACCCGTCCGCCTCGAACACGCAGCTGGGAAAGGATCGCCTCGAACCGCTCCTGGTCCACCGCCGCGACGGTACCGCCCAGCCGTTCTGCCATCACCGAGGTCTGGGCGACGCCGACCGACCGCTGCCCACCACCGCCGCCGCCGGCAAGGTCACCAGCCCCCCGGCTCCGCCGTAGGAGTCGCTCACCATCTCCACGTAGCGCGCCCGGATCGACGCCCGCTGGTCCGCCGAGGCAGCCGCCAGCACGGCGCCGGTGCGAGGGAGGCTGGCCGCAGCGGCATCGAACCATGCGCCCGGCTCGACGGTGAGCGTCCAGCTCACCCGCACGACCCGAACCTCGACGAGCCCGGCGTGGGCCAGCAGGGCCCGCAGACGGCCGTCCTCGGCGTAGAGGTGGCTGTCGGGCCCGGGCGGGACCGTGTCGGGCATCTGGAACGAGGCCGCCGCCGAGCCGAACAGGCCGAGCGCCGGGTTGGCGTCGGGCACGTCCCACACACTGAGGGCGACCCGGACCCGGCAAACGCGGGCCAGCTCGCCGACGCCCTCCTCCGGGCGGGCCATGTGGTTGAGCAGGAAGCCGGCAACGACGGCGTCGAAGGCTCCGTCGTCGAACGGGAGTTGCTCGGCACGGGCCTGACGGGCATCCAGGCCGGCGGCCCGGGCCAGGCTCACCATCGCCTCGGCCTGGTCGACGGCGACCACGTCCGCCCCCCGGCCGCGAGCGGCGGCGGCCACGACACCGGGGCCGGTGGCAACGTCGAGCACGCGGGTGCCGACGGTGACCTCGGCCGCGTCGAGCAGCGCTTCCGCTGCGCCGGCGGTGAGGGCGGCCATGGTCTCGGCGTACGGCCCGGCGCGGGTCTCCCAGGCCTGACGTTCCCAGTGGGCGAAGGCGTCGAGCTGCTCCTCGCTGTGGCTCACCATCCCAGCGTGGCACCCCGGCTGCTCGCCGACCGGACAGTTGCGGCAGCGTCGTCCGAATGATCCCGCTGAGGCAGTATGGCGGCCCACGCCAATGGAGGTTCTCGTGTCAGCTCTCCTGCCCCCTTGACGATGAAGGACGTCGTCGTCCGCCCTCTGCTACCGCAGGAGGAGGCAGCCGCCGGGGAGCTCCTCGAACGCGAGATCGGCGGACGGAGCCAAGTGCGGCTGGACGAAGTGCACGACGTGCTGGCCTTGCCGGGCGTCGCCGCCTGGCGTGGCGGACGCATGGGCGGGGTGGCGACCTACGCGTGCGGCGGCCCGAGGGCAGAGCTGGCCGTGCTCGCCGTCGCTGCCGACCTGCGCGGTCGGGGCATCGGCGGCCTCCTGGTCGAGGCGGTCGCGTCAGCGGCGGCGGCCGAGGGAGCCCGGGAGCTGTGGCTGGTCACCACCAACGACAACCTGGAAGCGCTTCGCCTCTACCAGCGCCACCAGTTCCGCTTGGCCGAGCTCCGGGCCAATGCCGTCGATCGGGCG
>JALYHF010000264.1 GCA_030776745.1 Actinomycetota bacterium
CCGAGGGCGGCTTGGGCGCTGGCCACGTCGGCCAGCTCGTAGGGCGACGAACCCGGGACCGACATGCGCAGCTCCAGCACCCAGCCCAGCGATCGGGCGTCCCCCACGGACTGGTACAGGTGGCGAAGGTTGGCCAGCATCCGGGTGAGGATGGCGCGGGCCCCGACGGGCGCCAGGAGGGAAGGGTCGAAGGGGGCGCCCGGCCCGTGCACCGACCGGAACAGCTCCTCGCACTCGGTCACGGTCACCACCCGGCCACCGCCGAACGGGTCGAACAGGACGGGCGGCTCCTCTTGGTGGCGCACCAGGAAGTGCCCGGGCATCCCCACGCCCTGCAGGCTCAGCCCGAGGCGGCGTCCGACCTCCATGGTGACCACGGCGAGGGAGATGGGTATGCCCGTCCGGCGGTCGAGCACGTCGTTGAGGAACGAGTTGCGGGGGTCGGCGTAGCGGGTCGTGTTGCCCCGGAACCCCAGGACCCCGAAGAGGTGCTGGCGCATGCTGTCGAGGGTGGCGTCGGGGCAAGCGGCGGCGATGTCGTCCAGGCGGGCCAGCTGGCCGGCCACGTCGAGGCCGGGGTAGGCGTGGGAGGCGATGAGCAGGGCTCCCTCGTCGAGGGGGATCTCGGCGTCTGGTCGACCCACCAACCGGGCGAAGCGGGAGGTGGGATCCTCGCTCACCTCCGGAAGAGGAGGTTGAGCACGACGGTGGCGACGATGGACAACACGATGCTGGTGGCCAGCGGGACGTAGACCCGCGTGTTGCCGCTGCCGAAGCGCAGGTCCCCGGGGAGACGCCCGAGGCCGAGGGCGGAGGCGGCCAGCAGCACCAGGCCGGAGATGCCGAGGACGGCGGCGATCACGAGCAGGGTGCGGCCGATCTGCGAGGTGCCCATCAGCTCCTCACCACTACCCGTGCGCCGGCGGTCCCACACAACGCCGCCGCCACGCGGCCCGGACGCTCAGTGGTGCGACCGGGCCCAGGCCACGAGGTCGTCGGCGCTCCAGGTGTTCACCACGGTGGACGGGTCCACACCGCAGGCCACCGCTCGCTCACATCCGAAGGGCTGCCACTCGAGCTGGCCGGGGGCGTGGGCGTCGGTGTCCACGGAGACGTGGCAGCCGGCTTCCACGGCCAGCCGCAGGAGGCGCTTGGGCGGGTCGAGGCGCTCGGGCCGGCAGTTCACCTCCACGGCCTTGCCGTGGTCGGCGGCGGCGGCGAAGACGGCGGCGGCGTCGAAGGTCGACTCGGGCCGGCCCCTGCCGACGAGGATGCGGCCGGTGCAGTGCCCGAGGATGTCCACGTGCGGGTTGCTGACCGCCGCCACCATGCGCCGGGTCATCGCCACGCTGTCCATGCGCAGCTTGGAGTGGACGCTGGCCACCACCACCTCGAGCCGGGACAGCAGCTCCTCCTCCTGGTCGATGCGCCCGTCCTCGAGGATGTCGGCTTCGATCCCCGTCAGGATGCGAAAAGGTGCCAGCTCCTCGTTGAGCGCCGCCACCACGTCGAGCTGGCGGCGCAGGCGCTCGGCCGACAGCCCGTTGGCTACCGTCAGACGGGGCGAGTGGTCGGTCAGGACGACGTACGAGTGGCCCAGGTCGATGGCGGCCCGAGCCATCTCGACGATGGGGCTCCCGCCGTCCGACCAGTCGGAATGGGTGTGGCAGTCGCCCTGCAAGAGGGCGCACAGCCCGGCGCCCGGGCCGGCGGCCGGGTCGGGGAGGTCGGCCTCGAGGCGGGCCAGGTAGGAGGGGACCTCTCCGGCCAGCGCCTGGGTGATCACCCGCTCGGTCTTCTCTCCCACGCCCGGGAGGGCTCGGAGCCGGCCCGTCGACGCCCGCTCCTGAAGCTCCGACGGGGACAGGGCGCGGATGGCGTCGGCCGCGTTGCGGAAGGCCCGTACCCGGTAGGTGGGCTCTCGGGCCCGCTCCAAGAGGTAGGCGATGCGCTCCAGGGCGACGACGGGGTCCACCCGGGGCGCCGGGCGCCGAGCGGGGTCAGCCATCGCCGTCCCGGCGCGGCCCGCTCGCACCCGCCGGTGCGGGCGCCGGGCCGTCGACGCCGGGGACCTGGAGGAGCAGGCCTTCCATCTCCACGGTGGCGGCGCGGGACAGGCGCCCGTCGCGGTTCCATGCGGCGGCGTCCTCCAACAGGTCCTCGGCCGCCTCCCGGCCGCCGCCTTCGCGCACCTGGGCGGCCACCGTCTCCAGCCGGTCGCCGGCCTCCGGGCCCTTGGCGCCGTCGCCGCTGCGGACGCGCCCGGCCAGGTCCTCCATCCGCGCCGAGAGCCCGTCGCGGTCGACGCCGGCCCCGCCGTCTCGCCCACCTCCTCCGCCGGTGAGGAAGGACGCGACCAGGACGCCCAGCACCACCAGGGCCAGCCCCAGGACGACCACCGCAGCCGGACGGCGACGCCGAGCGGCGCGGCGCGGCCGGACCGGGGGCCCGGCTCCCGGTCCGGGGCGTGCC
>JALYHF010000265.1 GCA_030776745.1 Actinomycetota bacterium
GTGATGGCCAGCCGGTCGTGGCCTCGGACCGCCACGGCGACCCGAGCGGCCAGGTGCGACTGGTCGGCCGGGAGGTCGGCGCCCTCTCCCTCGGCTCGGATGCTGAGCACCTCGGCGTCCTCCACGTCCACCTCCACGTGCAGGGCAAGGGCGAGGGCGAGGGTGTCGAACCCGGGCCCGAGGTTGGCCGAGGACGCCGGGGCGCGCGCTCGCATTCGGGACACCGTATCCGGGCTCGGTGCTGTTACCTGCCGGCCCGTGCGACGGTCCAAGGAGGTGACGGGACACCACGACCTCCCGTCAGGAGGCAACAACCATGTACACATTCGCCGTCACCGTGCTCCTGGGACTGGCCCTGTTCAAGATCGTCGACGTGATCGAGGATCTGGTCCCGGGCCTGGCCAAGCTGCACGATGCGGTCACCGTCGTCCTCGCCATCGCCGGCGCCTTCGCCCTCGACTACTCCCTGTTCGAGGGCTTCGGTGTGGGTCTGCGCGAGGGCTGGATGGGCACGCTGTTCACCGGTGTGATCCTGGCCGGGACCACCAGCGTGTGGAGGGCCCTGTTCCACTGGCTGGGCACGTCCGAAGGCGAAGAGCCCGAGGTACGCCACCAGGGGAACCGGGTCATCAGCCGGGCCGCCTGACTCGCCCGCACCGTCCACCACCGAGGCGCCCTCAACGGGAGGGCGCCTCGTTCGCGTCCGGCCCCGGGGCCCCTGGAACCCGCACCGGCGCGCCCCGCTTGGGAGGTCAGTGCCCTCCGCCGAAGGCCAGGGCGGCGATCAGGTCCATCCGGGTCGTCTCTCGGAGCGCCCGCTCGATGTGAAAGGCGTAGGGCGCTTCGCCGGGTGCGGCGATGGCCACCTCGGTGACGACGGGCGAACAGCGCGGGTCGGTGCCGGGCTGCTCGCTGATCTGCACCGAGGCTTCCGGCGGCACCGCCAGCTCCTCACGGACCCATGCCTCGAGCTCGGTTGCGCTGGTTGCCCCCTCGGCCGCTGCTGGCACCGGACCTCCCTCCGTCCCCTCGAGCCTAAACCGTGGAGGCATGGGACCGGCCCCGGCGGTGCAGGCCGAGCGGCCGTGGCTACAACGCCTCGATCGGTCCCGGCGGGCCCTGGCGGATGAACCACTCGAAGCCGTAGACGGCGGCGAAGGCGTCGGTGGGCAGGCGCATGGCCGAAGCGGTCTCGGGGATCTGGCTGCCGTGGGCGGCCATCGCCGCCCGCTTCACCTGCAGGACGCCCCGGACGTCCACGGTGGTGGTGATCTCCACTGTGGGCATCCCTATCGGGGAAGCGACCAGGCCCAGCTCGCCGGGCACCACGTCGGCCCGGCCCCCTCCGCCACCGGCCTCGATCACCACGTGCGTCTCCACGAAGTGCAGGTACTCCCGGTCGACCGTCGCCTCGTAGAGGACCGGAGTGGACGCCAGCTCGGCCGCCGCCACCCCGGCTTCGTGCACCTTGACGTGATCCGGGTGGCCGTAGATGCCCGTCTGGTCGTAGACGACGAGTGCGGCGGCCCGCTCCTCACCAAGGAGGCGGGCCAGACGTCCGGCCACCTCGTCGGTGGCCGCCGACCACAGCGCTCCGGGCGCGGTGTTGGCGGGGTCGCCCAGCATCCCCGAGTCGCGGTACCCGAGGAACTCGACCCGAGCGACGCCGAGAAGGTCCGCGGCCCGGCGGGTCTCGTCCACCCGCTGCTCGGCGACCGAGCCAGCGGCCTCCCCCGGCGCCCTGGGGGCGCCCAGCTCGCCCCGGGTGGCCACCACCAGCACGAGCCTCCAGCCCTCCTCGGCCAGGCGGACCATGGTCCCCCCGGTGAAGATGGCCTCGTCGTCGGGATGGGCGTGGAAGAACACCACCGCGCCGCCGCCCTGGTCGGCCAGGACGGGCTCGGTCACCGCCGGCCGCCCTTCGGGTGGTCCCACCGTCAGCCACGGTGCCCGACAGCGGGCGTCTCCGGCCCACGGCCACCACCCGTCGCCCTGGCCAGGCACAGCCACCCGAAGGCGCAGGCGGTGACGGCCCAGAACAGCGCCTGGCCCCCGGCGCTGGCCAACCGGAAGCGCCAGATCAGGCTGGCCGGAAGCGTCACGGGGTCCGGGCTCCCGGGCAGGATGGCGAAGCCCAGCCCGACCAAGGTGAGCCACATCGCCACCGCCGCCGCCTGGTTGAGCCGCGCTGGCCGTCCCTCTGCCGACAGCCAGCGCCGGAGGCGCCAGGCCGCCCAGGCGGCGACGACCGACCAGCTCAGGGCCACCAGGTACAGCGCGGCGCGGCGCCCGGCCGTGGTGGGATCGCCCACGGCGGGAGGGTTGGCCGGGTACTTGAGGAACGGAACCAGGAAGACGGTCACGAAGGCGGCCGCACCGAGCCGGACGGACCGGTCGAAGTCGTCACGACCGGCCAGGCGGTGGCGGACGGCGGCGAACACCACGGCCAGGGCCGAGCCCAGCGCGGCACCGACGAGGACGGCTCCCAGCGCGCCCCCGGCCTGCTGGACGCCCCGGCTGAAGAGGGCGTCACCGCCGTGACCGGCGGCTCGCTCGGCGGCGATGGCCTCGTTGATGGAGCGCTGCCCGACGAGCAGGAGGAACAGCGCCGTGGCGGCACCGCCGGCGACACCGGCGAGCGCACCGTGGCGGACGTAGCGGAACATGAGCGACCCCTCGGGTTGGGACGGTGAGGGGGAGGGCGGCGGAGGCCGCCCTCCCCCTCAGGGCCTCAGTGGCAGGGCACGCCGATGAAGTGGCGGGTGTCGTGGAACAGCTCGTGGGCCGTGGTGGCCACGCCCTTCAGGACGACCCCGTTGTCCAGGGTGACCAGGTAGACCGCCAACGCGGCCAGGACCAGAACGAGCCAGGCCCACGGGGGCACGGCGACCCGCTCGAGCTCGAGAACGTCGTCCAATTGCATCACCTCCTCTCGCGCAGCGTGTCGGGGTGGTGGTGGTCGTGCACCGGCGCCGGGCGGCCGACTCGCTCCTCGTAGCCGGGGATGGCCACGCGGTAGACGCAGCCGTCGCAGTTCATGTGCACCTCGCCCTCCACCGCCTCCCGGTAGCGTTCGAGCACCAGCCGGGCTATCCGGGGGTCGGGCCCGAGGTAGCGGCCGACGACGACGTCGACATCGGGGTGCTCGCGGGCCCAGCGGTCGGCCTGGTCGGCGATGCGGTCGACCAGCACACCCGTGAAGAGGAAGTAGGGGACGACGGCGATCCGGGCCGCCCCCAGGCGCCGGCACCGCTCCAGGGCATCGGGCACCGAAGGTGCCGCCAGCGAGACGAAGGCGGGCTCGGCCATGGCGAGGCCCCGGGAGTCGGACAGCAGCCGGGCCACCTTGTACAGGTCGGCGTTGGCGTCGGGGTCGCTCGATCCCCTCCCCACCACCACGGCGGCGGTGTCGGCGAGGACGCTGGGGCGCGTCACCTCCCCGATGCGCTCCTGGGCCACCTCCAGGACGCCCGGATGCACGCCGAGGTGGCGCCCGTAGTGGAAGGCGACGCCTGGATGGCGACGGCGCGCTCGGGCCAGCGCGGCCGGCCCGTCGTTCTTCAGGTGGCCGGCGCCGAGCAGCACGAGGGGAACGGCCACCACCGAGGCCGCTCCGCCGGCGACCAGGCTGTCGACGGCGGCGTCGAGGCCGGGCTCGGCCAACTCGATGAAGCCGCAGCCGACATCGAGGGCGGGCGCCTCGGCCCGCAACACGGCGGCGAAGCTCCAGTAGTCGTCCACACCCGCCGGCGAGCGGCTCCCGTGGCCGACGAGCAGCAGCGAGGGATGCTTCACGGCAGAGGTCCTTTCGTGGCGACGGGAGAGGCCAGGCGGACGAGCGCGTTGACCACGGCGGCGGCGACGGCGCTTCCCCCCTTCTCGCCCAGGTTGCCGATGGCGGGGAGCCCCGAGGCCCGCAGGGCAGACTTGGACTCGGCCGCGCCCACGAAGCCCACGGGCAAGCCGACGACCAGGGCCGGGCGGAGCCGACCCTCCTCGCTCAGGCGGATCGCTTCGACCAGCGCGGTGGGGGCGCAGCCGACCACCACCACGGCGCCCTCGGGATGGCGTTCGGCGGCCCGCCGCATGGCCCGAGCACAGCGGGTGAGGTCTTCGCCTCCCGCGCCTCCCGCGCCTTCGCCTCCGTCCCGATCGGAGGGGCCCAGGTAGCACGAGGCACCCACCCCGGTGATGCCGTGGCGGACCATCTCCACGTCGGCCACCACGGCCGCGCCCCGGCGAAGCGCCCTCACACCAGCTTCCGCCGCACCCGGCGAGAACCACATGGTGGCCGCGTAGTCGAGGTCGGCGCTGGCGTGGATGACCCGGGCCACGACGGCCCGCTCGGCGGCCGCCCAGGCCGTCAGGTCCACCCGTTCCTGGAGGATCCGGTAGCTCTCCGCCTCGATCGGGTGCCTCACCGGCTGACGCCCTCCACGGCGCCGGGTGGCGGGCCCACGTACTCGACCGCGTCCCGGGGGCAGACCTCGATGCAGGCCAGGCAGCCGGTGCAGCGCCGGTCGACGACGCGGGGGCGCCCGGGGGCCGGAAGGAGGGCAGCATGGGGGCAGGTGGCCAGGCACAGCCCGCAAGCGGTGCAGGCGTCGCTCACGCTGACCGTCACGAGAGGTACCCGCGAGGGGTCACCATGCGCCCACCGACCATCTTGGTGGAGGAGGCGCCGACGATCACGCAACTCGTCATCCCGACGCCCCGGGCGTCGAGGCCGTCCAGGGTGGTGAGGACCACCGACTGCGACGGTCGGGCGGCGTCGGTGACCACCGCCACCGGCGTGCCCGCCTCCCGCCGCTCGAGCAGCACCGCCCGGGCGCGGTCGAGCTGCCAGTCCCTGGCCCGCGACCGGGGGTTGTAGAGGACGACCACGAGGTCGGCCTCCGCCGCCGACCGCAGCCGGCGCTCCACCACGTTCCAGGGGGTGAGCAGGTCGGACAGGCTGATGGCCACGTGGTCGTGCCCGAGGGGCGCCCCCACCACGGCCGCCGCCGCCAGGGCGGCGGTGACCCCGGGCACGACCTCGACGTCGACGGCCGCCCCGAGCGACTCGCCCCCGAGCTCCAGGGTGAGCGACGCCATGGCGTAGACCCCGGCGTCACCCGAGCACACCAGGGCGACGCGGCGGCCGGCGGTCGCCTCGGCCAGAGCCTCCTTGGCCCGGACCACCTCGGCGCCGATGGGGCTGCGCACCACCGTCTGAGCCGGGCCGAGCAGGTCGTCGCACTGGTCCACGTAGGGTCCGTAGCCGATCACCACGTCGGCGCTCCGCACGGCCTCCGCGGCGGCCGGTGTGCGGTGGCGGCTGGCACCGGGACCGAGGCCCACCAGGGCCAGGTGACCGCGGGGCCGGCGCCGACGGGCGATGGCGACGGTGGCCGCCGCGCTCCTCCGCTTCGGGACGACCAGCTCCCCCTCGACCCCGGCGGCGAGGAGGGCGGCCGCCTCGGCCACGCTCGGCGTGCCGACGGCGGCGTGCACCACCGAGCTCGGGGTGGGCACCCTGACGGCCGCCAGCTGGTCGGCGCCGAAGCTGCGGACGGGCCAGCCCAGGGCGACGATGCCGGGCTCGGTCGACTTGTGGCCCAGCGTGGCCACCTCGGCCACGCTGGCCGCTGACAGCCCGGCCTCGGCCAGCGTCGTCTCCACCAGGGCCCGGACCTCGGCGGCGGGCGCCCCCGACGACGCTCCCACTCCCAGCACCAGCGAGCGGGGATGGAGCACGGCGGTCCCCGCCTCGGTCGGCTGGAGCCGGTCGGTGACGACGACACGCTCCGGCCCTTCTCCGCCGGCCAGCGCCGCCGGCAGCGGCCATCCCAGCTCGTTGCCGACCAGGGGAGCACGCCCGTCGAGCCAGGCCCTGGTCACGCCAGCCACGTCGCCCGACGCGGCCAGACCCGGGATGGCATCCAACCCAGGGGTGCCGGTGGCGTCCGTCGCGGTGGTGACCACGGCTTCGGCTCCGAGGAGGCCGGCGACCCGGCGAGCCAGCTCGTTGGCGCCGGCGGCGTGGCCGCCGCAGAGGGCCACGGCGTAGCGGCTGGCCTCGTCCACGCACACGAGCGCCGGGTCGGTGCGCTTGTCGGCGAGGAGAGGCCCCACGATGCGCACGGTGGCCCCGGCGGCCAGGAAGAGCACGAAGCCGTCCACGTCCCCCCACCGTCGGCGGATGGTGTCCGCCGCCCGGCCGTGCACGTGCTCGAAGGGAAGCCGGGCGGCGGCGGCCCGGCCTGCCTCGGTCACCGAGACGGAGAGGACCTTGGTGGGAGCCCGGCCCGACGGCGTGGCCATCGACGCCGCCCTGCTCATGCTGGGGGCCCCCAGGCCAGGAACACCGGGTTCTCGGGGATCAGGCGCAGGCCCCCGCCCAGCGGCTCGGCCCGGTTGACGGCCACCTGCACGAGGTGACCGAGGCGGGCGTGGGCGGCGACGGCCCGGTCCATGGCGGCATAGGTGGCCACCACCCGTCCCCCCGGGCGCAGCCGGGCCAGGACGGCGTCGAGGGCGGCCAGCCCGCCGCCGCCCACGAAGGCGCGGTCGGGGTCCGGAAGGTCGGCCAGCACCTCAGGGGCGCTGCCCACCACCACCTCCACGATGGCGCCGTGGCCGGCGGCGTTGGCCCGGATCCGCTGGGCGTCGTCGGGCCGGCGCTCCACGGCGAAGACCCTCGTGCTCGGCGCCAGGGAGGCGCACTCCACGGCCACGCTGCCGCTGCCGGCCCCCACGTCCCACACCACGCCGCTCGGGGGCAGGTCCAGCTTGGCCAGGGCCACGGCCCGCACCTCGGCCTTGGTGATCATGCCCTGGCGTCGGGCGAAGGCCGACTCGGGGCCTCCCCAGGAGGGAACGGGCGCCCGAGCCACCCCCGTGCCGGACACGAGCACGACCACGGCCAGCGGGTCCCAGGTGCCCCCGGCCAGCTCCTCGAGGGTGACGGCGTCCACCCGCTCGTCGTCGTAGCCCAGACGGCTGCACACCGCCACCTGCTCCGGGCGGGCACCGAGGGCGACCAGCTCCTTGCCCAGGGCCTCGGGGGGTGCCTCCGGGCCGACTAGCACGGCGGCCTTGGCGCAAACCGCCGCCCGGCGGGCGGCCTCGGCCAGCGGCCGCCCGTGGGCGGACACCACGGTGGCGTCGTCCCACGGCAGGCCGAGGCGGGCGAAGGCCAAGGCGACCGACGACGGGGCGGGGTGGACCTCGAGGGCGGCTGGCCCGAACCGCTCGGCCAGCGCCCGGACGATGCCGAAGAAGCCGGGGTCGCCGGAGCCCAGCACGCACACCGGCCCCGGCTCGGCCCCGATGGCGTCGAGGGCCGGGCCGAGGTCAGCGCCCAGGGCCAGCGTGGGCACCCCGTCGGGGGCGACGGCGTCGAGGTGGCGACGGCCGCCCACCACCAGGGCCGGGCGGCCCAGCGGGACGGCGGGTCGGCCCCCGACCACCCCGACCACGAGCACCCGCTCAGGCACGGGCCACCACCGATCGGCCCTCGAAGTCGACCATGGTCACCGGCACGGCCAGCGCCCCCTCGACGTGGGCCTCGCACGCCCGCCGGGCCTGGCGGCACAACAGCTCCAGCGGCGCCAGGTAGCCGCGGGCCAGGCAGGTCTCGAAGAAGTGGCGGGCCGTGGCCGTGGCCGTGGCCGCCTCCACCACCTCGCTCGGCGCGCCGGTGGCCCTGGCGGCGCCCGCCAGGACGCCGCCGTCCACGTGGGAGCGGTGGAAGTGGGTCATCATCACGCCGGCGGCCAGCTTGGCGATCTTGCCCACCATCCCGACGAAGGGGACCAGCTCGAGGCCCCGCCGGGCGGCGTGGCGCAGCGCCGGCCCGGTGAAGTCGCCCACCTCGACGAAGCAGACCTGGTCCAGCTGGGGATGCAGCCGCTGAGCGGCCGCGTCGGAGCGGCTCCCCGTGGCCAGCACCACGCTGCGCTCCTGGCCGGCGGCGGCCACGTCGATCTGCTGCATGACCGACGCCCGGTAGGCCGCCGTCGAGAACGGGCGGACGATGCCCGTCGTCCCCAGGATCGAGATCCCCCCGACGATCCCGAGCCGGGCGTTGGAGGTGCGTTCGGCCATGGCCTCACCGCCCGGCACCGTGAAGGTGACGGCCACGGGCCGGACCGTGACCTCGGCCAGGGCGGCCAGGATGACCCGTCGGGGAACGGCGTTGATGGCCGGCGCGCCCACCGCCAGGCCCAGGCCCGGGCGGGTGACCATGCCCACCCCGCGGCCGGCCCGCAGCTCGGAGTGACGCCCGCCCGACCGCCACTCGGCCTGGGCCGTCACCCGAGCGCCGTCGGTGCAGTCCGGGTCGTCTCCGGCGTCCTTCACCACCGCGGCCCGGCCGGGGCCCTCCGCCTCCACCGGGAAGCGCACCCGCCGCCCACCGGGGAGCGCCACCTCCACCTCGGGGGGAGGCCCGTGCTCGGCCAGCCCCAGCACCGCCGCCTTGGCCGCCGCGCTGGCGCACGTTCCCGTGGTCCACCCCGTGCGCAGGCCGCCCCGCCCGGCGGCCACGTCCGGGC
>JALYHF010000266.1 GCA_030776745.1 Actinomycetota bacterium
GGCGCTTTGCTAGGCGCTCTCTGCTTCTTCGACGCCGTGGAACTCGGGAAGGTCGGCGTCGGGTCGGGTGATCTTCTCGGCCGCTCGAGCCATCTCCTCTTGCAGGGCGTCGATCTCGCGCTGGATCCGAGCCACGTCGTCGTAGCGCTCCTGCACCGCGGCCCGCTCCCGCTGCTCGACCAGCTCGACGATCTGAAGCTCCACGCCGACCACGTGGTCCTCGAGGCGAGGATCGGTCATGGGAGAACACCTACCCCCGTGGCAGCCGCTCTATGCCTCCCAGGCCCGTCACCGGAAGGGCTAGCCCTGGCCGCGGCCGGTGCGCTCCTGGAGCTCGTCGATGCGACGGGAGGCCTCGGCCTTGGTGAGGGTCTGGTCGAAGTCCTCCCCCGCCTCTCGGGCCAGCGTCTCGAGATAGGACGCCTGGGCCCCGGTCATCGGCTCTTCGCCCGTGACCCAGTCGTCCGGGTCCTTGGCGGGGGAGCCTTGGATGTTCACGTCCCGATCGTCGCTCGTGCTGTCTGCCATGGCTCCTTCCTACCCCGTTTGACCCGTTCGAACACGTGTTCGATACTGGGAGGTCCATGGGTGTCGCCCTTCCTCAGAACGCCCGACCGGTTGGCCCCGTCTCGCTGGCCGGCGAGCACGTGCTCCCCGTGCTGCCGGCGCTCGAGTCGCTCCTGCCTGGTCGAAGCCTGCGGCGCGGGTCCACGGTGGCGGTGGTGGGCTCCACCTCCCTGGCTCTCGCCCTGCTGGCGGCGCCGACCAGCGCCGGGTCGTGGTGCGCCGCCGTCGGGTTCCCCTCGTTGGGCCTGGCGGCGGCGGCCGAGGTGGGCGTGGCGTTGGGCCGCCTGGCCCTGGTGGCGGCACCCGGGACCGATTGGCCGGCGGTGGTGGCCGCACTGCTCGACGGTCTCGACGTGGTGGTGGTGCGCCCACCGACGCGAGTGCGGCCGGGCGACGCCCGTCGCCTGGCGGCCAGGGTCCGGGAGCGGGGGGCCGTCCTGATCCCCGTCGGGACCTGGGAGGGTGCCGACGTCCGCCTCACGATCACGGCTCGCCGGTGGGAGGGGGTGGGGGACGGCCACGGCCACTTGCGGGCCCGTCTGGCGGAGGTGCTGGCCGAGGGCCGGGGAGCGGCCGCCCGACCTCAGCGAGCCCAGCTGTGGCTCCCGGCCCCCGGCGGAGGGGTGGCTTCGGGCCACGGCCACCTGCCGTTTGGCGGGCCATGACCCCGCCACCTCGCACCCTCGTCGTGTGGTGCCCCGACTGGCCGGTCACCGCCGCCGGCCTCGATGCGGACGTCCCCGGCGCCGTCGTCTTCGCCAACCGCGTCGTGGCCTGCTCGGCGGCGGCACGGGCGGCGGGGATCCGGCGAGGCCTGCGCCGCCGCGAGGCCCAGGGCCGCTGCCCCGACCTGGTGGTCCTGGCCCACGATCCGGCGCGGGACGCCCGCGCCTTCGAGCCCGTGGTGGCTGCCGTCGAAGCCTTCGCCCCGCTGGTGCAGATCCTGCGCCCCGGCGTGTGTGCCGTGGGCACGCGTGGACCGGCGCGCTACTTCGGAGGCGAGGAGGCGCTGGCCCACCGGCTGGGTTCCGCCGTGGGCCGTGTCTGCCGGGTGGGCATCGCCGACGGGGCCTTCGCTGCCGCGCTGGCGGCCAAGGGCGCGCTGATCGTGGCCCCGGGGGAGACCCGTGCCTTCCTCGCCCCCTTTCCGGTGTCCACGCTGGAGCGGCCCCCGTTGGCCGACGTGCTGGTCAGGCTGGGCATCGGCACCCTGGGCGCCTTCGCCGCCCTGCCGCCCTCAGACGTGCTGGCCCGCTTCGGGCCCGACGGGGCCCTCGCCCTTCGCCTGGCCCAGGGCCTGGACGAACGCCCATCGGCTGGGCGGAGACCACCGCCGGACCTGGCCGTGCACGTCGAGCTGGACCCGCCGGCCCAGCGGGTGGACAGCGCCGCCTTCGCCGGCAAGGCCCTGGCCGACGAGCTGCACCGGCGTCTGGCCCAGCTGGGCCTGGCCTGCCTGCGCGTCACCATCGAGTGCGAGACCGAGCACGGCGAGCGGCTGGCCCGTGTGTGGCGCCACCACGGTGCCCTCACGCCCTCGGCCATGGCCGAGCGGGTGCGCTGGCAGCTCGACGGCTGGCTGGGCGGCACCGCCGGCGAGGCCCACCCCAGCGCCGGTCTGTCGCTGCTTCGCCTGGTGCCCGACCAGGTCGTGGCCGACGACGGCCGTCAGCTCGGCTTCTGGGGTGAGGCCGCCGCCCCCGCCGACCGGGCCAGCCGAGCTCTGGCCCGGGTGCAGGGGATGCTCGGCCCCCAGGCGGTGACGACGGCGCTGCCCAGCGGCGGGCGCAGCCCAGGCGAGCAGGTGACGCTGGTGCCGTGGGGCGACGTGGGAGAGCCCGCCCGCCCTCCTTCTCCCCCGTGGCCCGGGCGGCTGCCGTCGCCGTCGCCCGCCACCGTCTTCACCGAGGCCCGGCCGGCCGAGGTGGTGGGAGCGGACGGCGCGGTCGTCGGTGTCACCGGTCGATGTGCGGTGACGGCTGCACCGGTGCGGGTCTCGGTGGCCGGGGACAGGTGGTGGGAGGTGGTGGCGTGGGCTGGCCCGTGGCCCATGGACGAGCGCTGGTGGGACCGGCCGGCCCACCGCCGGAGGGCCCGCTTCCAGGCGGTGGTGGCCGACGGCTCGGCCTGGCTGCTCGTGCTCGAGGGCGGCCGCTGGTGGGCGGAGGCCACCTATGACTGAGCCTCCCACGTTCAGATCGCGCCAAGCCGCCAACATGTGGCGGCTGGGCGCGAAGTGGACGCCGAAAGGGTGAGGTGTGGGCTGGCGCAACCCCCCGATCCCGTGGTCAGAGCTGGAACGGCGGCTCTCGGACGGGCGTCCCCGCAACCATCCCGACGTGGCCAACGGCGGCGACAGCCCGGCCTGGTCCCGCAAGCGCCAGCCCTACCAGCCGCCCCCGGCCGGCGACGGCCCGCCCACCAGCGGGGCCACTCCCTACGCCGAGCTGCACTGCCACTCCAACTTCAGCTTCCTCGACGGGGCGTCGCACCCCGAGGAGCTGGTCGAGGAGGCGGCCCGCCTCGGCCTCGACGCCCTGGCCCTCACCGACCACGACGGCATGTACGGCGTGGTCCGCTTCGC
>JALYHF010000267.1 GCA_030776745.1 Actinomycetota bacterium
CCTGGGGACGTCGGGCGGGCCACCCGTCCCACGCTTGGCCTTGCTCCGGGTGGGGTTTGCCGAGCCGCCCGGGTCGCCCCGGGCGCTGGTGCGCTCTTACCGCACCGTTTCACCCTTGCCTGTGCCCGCCGGTCTCCCGGCTGCCATCGGCGGTCTGCTCTCTGTGGCACTTTCCTGCGGGTCACCCCGACTGGCCGCTAGCCAGCACCCTGCCCTGCGGAGCCCCGACCTTCCTCGACACGATCGTCGTCGTGCCGCGGCCACCCGGCCGGCTCACCGTCGACACCATTCTCGCGCCTTCTTCGGCGCCGGTTGCCAGCGCAGGCCCGGGGAAGTCGACCGGGGGCGAGGCGCGGGAAACTACAGGCTTGTAATTGTCACACCGGGCTGCGAACCTTGACCCATGACGGCGACGACCATGGCTCATGCAGCCGAGCGGCTGGCCGTCCTGCTCACGGGTGGGGCCGGCAGCGTGGCCGACCCCACCCTGTCCAACCTGGAGTTCCACGACGAGGTCGTGCTGCGCTCGCTGGGGCGCTCGGACCCACCCGTCGACGTGTGGGCCGTGGACGGCGGCCAAGCCGTGGTGGCCGACGCCCGCTGCCTGCAGGTGCTCGTCACCCGGGCCGCACGGGTCCGCTTCCGCTCCGGCGGCTGCGTGCTCGAGGACGAGGGCGAGCTGCGGGCTCACGTCCTGGGTGGGGTGGACGAGCGCCTGGCCGCCGTGAGCAGCCTCGCCCTGGAGGGGATGGCCGCCGACACCTCGATCGACGTCAACCTCCTGCGGGACCGCTGGGAGTGGGAGGCCGTCGAGCGCAGCGTCGAGGAGGCCGAGCCCGGCGCCATGGTCCTCGTCGACGGGGACCTCCAGCCGGACTGGCGCATCCCGTCCTCATTCCTGTCCGGGCTGTTGGCCCGCGCCGCCGATCGGGCCGTGGTCGTCGCCGCCGTCACCAAGCACTCCTCCCTCTCTCGGGGCGGCGCCCCCTTGCTCGGCCAGCTGGAGCTCGAGGCCGAGCGGGCCCTCGGGGAGCGCGCCCGGTGGTGGGCGCCGGTGGCCCGCAGCCGAGCGTCGCAGCGGGCCGACGTCGGCCCCGGCATCCAGGTCCTCGCCGCCCGCCTCGATCCCGACGCCCGCTTCGCCTTCCGGGTCGACCTCCCGGCCGACGTGGCGCCCGGGCCGGCCCTCGCCCGCCTGGCCGCCCTGTGCGACGACGCCGCCTTCCCCGGCTACCCCTACCCGCTCACCGTGGCCGACCGCCTGGCCGCCTGCCCTGGGTGGCTCCGGGCCGAGGCCTGGCTCCAGCTGGACGACCTCCTGGCCGAAGCAGGCGTGGGGGCCGAGGTGCGGGAGCGGGCCTTCGCCGACCGCCATCGCCTCATGGAGCGGGCGTGACCACGGCGAGGAGTGGAGCCTGGGAACGGGGGCTCGGAGACCAGGCGGATCTGGGGCTCGGCCCGGTCCCGAGGCCTGCCGCCGCCACGCCTCGGGGCCGGCTGTACGGCAAGAGCGTGCTCGAGGGGGTGTTCCGCGCCGCCCCCGACGAGGACCTCTTCCTGGGCGAGCTGCTGGTCGCCGTCGACGACGTCACCGGGCGGCGCTACCTGTTCCGGGTCGTGGACGTCAGCTACGGCACCGAGCACCGGGAGCCGGGCTGGGCCGAGCGGGTGGCCGGCACGCTCCTGGCCGACGACGCCCGGGGCGAGGCCGGCGCCCACCCCGTGTACGAGCAGGCCCGTCGTACCTACCGGGTGGCCGAGTGCCGCTGCCTGGGCTACCTGACGCCCGAGGGCGACGCCTTCCGCAAGCCGAAGAGCCTCCCCACGCAGTTCTCCCGGGTGGTGGCGCCCGAAGCCGCCGACTTCGAGTTCCTCCGCACCCGGATGGGCGACCTTTCCGTGGGTCGGCTGCGCAGCGGGGAGACGGTGGTCGACTTCGCCGTCGGCATCTCCGGGGCCAGCCTGGCCAGCCACGTCGGCATCTTCGCCACCACCGGCATGGGCAAGTCGAACCTGATGCGGGTCCTGGCCAGCGAGGTCCTGCGGGCCCAGGGTCGCTACGGCCTGCTCCTGGTGGACCCCCACGGGGAGTACCGCACCGAGCTCTCCCGTCATCCGTGGGCGGGAGAACGCCTGCGCACCTACGCCGCCCGGCGGCTGGCCAACACCTCCACGCTGCGCGTGAGCCTGGCCGAGCTCACCGTGGACGACCTGCGCACGGCCTACGAGTGGAGCCGGCCGCAAGAAGAGGCGCTGTTCGAGCTCGAGCGCCACTACCGCGGCGACGGGTTGGCCTGGCTGCTCGAGCTCGCCCAGGTCGACGACCTGCCCGCCTTCCGTGACCTCGACCTCGGCAACCGCGTGGCCCTCAACACGCTGCAGGTCGTGCACCGCCGGGCCCGGCGGATCGTGGACCTGCCCTGCGTGTCCACCGACGCCCAGGTGTCGGCCGGCGCCGCCGTGGTGCGGGACCTGTCCGAGGGCAGAGTCGTGCTCTGCGACCTCAGCGGGCTCGGCTCCACCGAGGAGGTGCTGGTGGCGTCGTTCCTGGCCCGCAAGGTGCTCGATCACTGGTCAGCCGCCTACCTCGAGGCCCCGGAGCTGCACGAGCGGATGCCGGTGGTGTCGATCGTGCTGGAGGAGGCCCAGCGGGTGCTGTCGTCGAGCCGTGATCGGGAGTCGAACGTGTTCCCCCGGCTGGCCCGCGAGGGGCGCAAGTTCAAAGTCGGCCTGTGCGCCATCACCCAGCAACCCAAGCTGCTCGACGGCGAGCTGCTGAGCCAGTTCAACACCTTCTTCATCCTCGGCCTGGCCGACGAGAAGGACCGCAACATCCTGCGCTCCTCCTCCAAGCAGGACCTGGCCGCCCTCGGGCCCGAGATCCAGACCCTCATGCCGGGGGAGTGCCTCATCGCCAACCTCGACGCCCCCTTCGCCGTGCCCGCCCGCGTCCACCTCTACGACGAGGTGGTGCACGCCGCGGTTCCCCCACCCGCCCCCCGCCCGACGGCGCCGCCCAACCTGGCCGCGCTGGTGGACTGAGCGACATGAGGATCGCCGCCTTGGGCGACGCCCACCTCGGGCGCTCCTACTACCCCTACACCGTCGACGGCGTGAACCAGCGCGAGCGGGACTTCGAGGCCTCCTTCACCGCCGCCGTGGACCTGGCACTGGCCCAGTCGCCCGATCTGATGGTGTGGCTGGGCGACGTGTTCGACCACCCCCGTCCCACGTACCGCTCGTTCTGTGTGGCCCAAAGAGCGCTCCAGCGCATCCGGGACCACGGCGTCGTCCTCGTCGCCATCACCGGGAACCACGACACCCCGCGCCTCCCCGGCACCGGCAGCCCCTACACGGCGCTGGCCGGTGCCTTCCCCGAGATGCACTGGTCCCACCGCATGGCCTACGAGCGGGTGGAGCTGCCCGGGCTGGTGGTGCACGCGGTCCCCCAGATGCTCACCGTGGAGGCCACCCTGGAGGCCCTCGACGAAGCCGACCGCCGGCGCAGCGGCGACCGTTCCAACCTGCTCCTGGCCCATCCCCTGGTGCCCTCGGTGGAGCGCCGCTACGCCGACATCAACGAGATCGAGGTGGACGACCGCCTGCTCCGGGCCGACCTGGTGCTGCTGGGCCACTACCACATCCACACTCGGGTGCGCCCCGGCGTGTGGTACACGGGCTCCACCGACTCGTTCTCCTTCGCCGACGATCCCGAGCGCCCCAAGGGCATCGTGGTGCTCGACATCGACACGGGTGCCTGCCAGTTGGTCCCCATCGACGGCCAGCGACCCCTCGTCACGCTGGAGAGCGTGGCCGCCCTGGGGCTGTCGCCCACCGAGGTGGAGGAGGCGGTGATCGAGCGGGCCGGCAGCGTGCCGGAAGGGGCGGTGGCCCGGCTCTACGTCGACGGCGTCGACCCCGAGGCGTGGCGGCTGGTGGACCTCGACGCCGTACGGGCGGCGGGCGCGGCCGCCCTCCACCTCAAGCTCGAGCCCCGCTACGCCGACGCCGCCACCTACGTCGAGCTCCCGGAGCTCGACGCCATGCCGGCGCGCTGGGAGCGATACGTGGCCGACCAGGACCTCACCGGATACCGGCGCGAGCACATCCGCGACCTGGGCCAGGAGTACCTGGCCCGGGCCGTGGAGGCGGGGGGCTGAGCTCAGATGCGCATCACGCGGCTGTACCTGCGCAACTACCGCGTGTACGAGGACGAGCTCGACCTCGAGCTCCCACCGGGGCTGGTGGGGATCTACGGCGCCAACGGCGGGGGCAAGAGCGTGCTCATCGAATCCATCCTCTGGACGCTGTGGGGCTACGCCCGCACGGCCAAGGAGGAGGTCCGCACCGCCGGCGTCAACGCGGAGTGCGTCACGGAGGTGGAGTTCGAGCACGAGGGCCACCTGTACCTGGTCCGCCGGACGCTCTCGGGCATCAACGCCACGGTGAAGGCCAGCGCCGAGGCCGACCAGGTGCAGGTGGCCGAGGGCGTCAAGGCCGTGGGCCAGTACGTGCACTCGGTGCTGGGCATGGACGTCGCCGCCTTCCGGGCCTCGGTGTTCGCCGAGCAGAAGCAGCTGGCCGCCTTCTCGGCCCAGCGGCCGGGCGAGCGCCGGGACCTGGTGCTGCGCCTGCTCGGCATCACCCCTCTCGACAAGGCGCGGGACGCGGCCAGGACCGACGCCCGGGTGGCCCAGCAGGCCTTCGAGCAGCTGCGCCGGCTGCTGCCCGATCTCGACCTGCTGGCTGCCGCCGCCGAGGACGCCGCGGCCGCCGCGGGGGCCCTGGCC
>JALYHF010000268.1 GCA_030776745.1 Actinomycetota bacterium
GCGGGATGTGGTGGCGTAGTCGGCCGAGCGGGCCCGCGCCGCCGCCCACGCCGCTCGGGTGGCTGCCGCCCAGGCGGGGGAGCGAGCCGAGGCCGCCGCCAGAGAGCTGGCCCGAGGCCGTGAGCAGCACGCGGGTGTCGAGGCGAGCGCCGACGAGGCCCGTCACCTGGGCCGGCTGGCCGAGTTGCTCACCGCCTTTCGCAACACCGTGGTGGCCACGGTGGGCCCCCGCCTGTCGTCGGGGGCGGCAGAGCTGTTCGGCGAGCTCACCGACCACGAGTACGACCGCCTGGAGGTCGATCCGGAGACCTACGAGATCCAGATCCGAGACGGCGGCCGTCTCTACGGCATGGACCGCTTCTCCGGCTCGGAGGTCGACCTGGCCAACCTGGCCCTCCGGGTGGCCATCAGCGAGCACGTGCGGCTCCTCTCCGGCGGCGCCGTGGGGCTGCTCGTCCTCGACGAGGTCTTCGGCCCCCTCGACGAGGACCGCAAGGCCCGCATGCTCGGCGCCCTCGAGCGTCTGCGGGGCAGGTTCCGCCAGGTGCTGGTGGTCACCCACGACGACTCCATCAAGGCCGAGCTGCCCAACGCCGTCGAGGTGACCAAGCTGGCGGGCCGGCGGGCAACGGCCCGTCTGGTCCACGCCTGAGTGGGCTGTTGGTCAGCGGTCCGGCGGGGTACAGACACTTCGACACAGCGCGACGGAAGCGAGGACGTCATGCCGGCCGAGGACGAGATGCCCGGGACGCTCAAGCGGTCACCGAAGAAGGCGCAGCGGACGTGGGCCAAGACCCACGACAGCGCCGTGGAGCAGTACGGCGAGGGTGAGCGGGCCCATCGCACCGCCTTCTCGGCCGTGAAGCACTCCTTCGAGAAGGTGGGCGACCACTGGGAGCCCAAGAAGCGCAAGGGCCCCTCCGACCCGCAGGCGGCCAAGTCCGGCCCGGCCGCCCGCGAGGGCGGCAAGACCTACGGCGGCGTCGACGTGGTGGGCAACACCAAGGAGGAGCTCTACGAGCGGGCCAAGAGCCTCGGCGTGCGGGGCCGGGCCAAGATGAGCAAGGAGGAGCTGGCCGAGGCCATCGCCCGGAAGCAGGACTGATCGTGTCGCCGGCGCGGTCGCCGGGTAAGGGCGACCAGGACCCACCGCCCCCGGACCCCAGGAGGATTGCGACGTGGCGCAGACCATCCGCCAGTTGATGACCCCGGACCCCGTGACCCTTCCCCCGTCGGCCACGCTGGTCGAAGCCGCTCTGGCCATGCGGGGGGCGGGCACTGGTGACGTCGTGGTCACCCTCGATGGCCAGGCCCGGGCCATCGTCACCGACCGCGACATCGTCATCCGAGCGGTGGCCGAGGGCCTCGACCCCGGTGAGACCACGCTCGCCGAGGTGGCCAACGAGCAGCTGGTCTGCCTGACGCCCGAGCAGTCGGTGGACGAAGCCGTGCAGCTGATGCGCCGCCTGGCCGTGCGTCGGTTGCCCGTCGTGGACGAGGACGACCAACTGGTGGGCATCCTGTCGCTGGGAGACCTGGCCGTGGAGCTGGACCCGGACTCGGCCCTGGCCGACATCAGCGCCGCCCCCCCGAACGAGTGACGCGCTGGCTGCTGCGGCGACTCGGCCGGCTCCTCCTCTCGGGGATCTTCGTGGTCGCCGGTGCCGATGCCTTCCGAGACCCGGGGCCGAGGGCGGGCAAGGCCGAGGCGCTCGGCATCCCTTACCCGGAGCTGGCCACCCAGGTGAACGCCGCCACCATGGTGGTGGCCGGGGCCGCCCTCGCCCTGGGCCTGCGCACGAGGTGGGCGGCCGCCACGCTGGTGGGGAGCCTGATCCCCACCACGCTGGCCGGGCACCCCTACTGGAAGGAGGAGGACCCGCAGGCCCGTTCCCTGCAGCGGACGCAGTTCCTGAAGAACGCCGGCCTCCTCGGCGGCCTCCTCGCCGTCCTGGCCGCCGAGGGCTGACGCACCGCCTCAGAACTCCAGAGCGCTGAGCTCGGGCACCGCCCTCTTGGCCCGCTCCACCGCCATGCACCACCGGTCCCGGTCGAGCCGGCGCCTGGGCTCGACCACCTCCCGGGGTGCCCAGGTCTGGGCCACCTCCTCCTCGTCGGCCCACACTCCCACGGCCATGCCGGCCAGGAAGGCGGCGCCGAGGGTGGTCGCCTCGAGCACGGGTGAGACCTCGATCGGCCGCTGGGTGGCGTCGGCCAGGGCCTGCACGAAGATGGCGTTGGCGGTCATGCCCCCGTCGACCCGCAACGACGGGATGGTCACCTCGCCGTCGGCTTCGGCCGCTTCCACCAGGTCGGCACCCCGGTGGGCCACGCCTTCCAGCACGGCCCGCACGACATGGTCCCGCCCCGTTCCCCGAGTCAGGCCGAGCAGCGTGCCGCGGGCCCCGAAGTCCCACGAGGGTGCGCCCAGGCCTCCCAGGGCCGGCACGAACCACACGCCGCCTGTGTCGGTCACCGACGCCGCCGCCCGCTCTGACTCCTCGGAGGACGCGATGAGACCGAGGTCGTCCCGGAGCCACTCCACGGCGGAGCCGGCCGAGAGCATCACCGCCTCGATGCCCCAGGTGTCGGCACCCGCCCGCCGCCAGGCCACGATCGGGAAGCAGCCCTGCGCCCCCCGGAGCGGGAAGGGCGGCCGGGAGGGGCCCGTGCACAGGTCGAGCATCCCGCCGGTGCCGAAGGTGGCCTTGGCCACCCCTGGGCGGGTGCCGCCCTGCCCCACCAACGAGGCCTGCTGGTCGCCGGCCAGGCCGGCGATGGGCGGTGCGCCGGGCAGGGCCGTGGCCGCCCCCGCGACGCCGGTCGAGTCGACGATGCGGGGCAGCACCGACTCGGGTAGCCGCAGGGCGGTCAGCACGGTGGGGTCCCACCCGGACGCATCGCCGTGGACCAGGCCGGTGACGGCGGCGTTGGTGGCGTCGGTGACGTGCAGCTCACCGCCCGACAGCGTCCAGGCCATCCAGGAGTCGACCGTGCCGAAGCACAGGTCTCGGTTCCGGCCGGGGTCGGCCACGTCGAGCAGGAAGGCCACCTTGGTCGCTGAGGCGTTGGGCGCCAGGCGAATGCCCTCGCTGCGCAGCATGAGGCACATGCCGGCCGTGCGCAGGTCCTGCCAGCCGATGCCCGGCCCCACGGGCTGGCCGCTGCCGCGGTCCCACACGACGGTGGAGGCCCGCTGGTTGGCGATGCCGACAGCCTGGACCGGCCCACCCTCGGCCAGGGCGGCGCCGGCCACCTCCAGGGCGGCACCCGCCATCACGGCCGCGTCGAACTCCACGAAGCCCGGCGCGGGGGACGACGGCAGGACCTGGCGGTGGTGCACGTGGTCGACCGTGGCGTCGGGACGGACCACTGCCGCTCGCACGCCGCTCGTCCCGACGTCGACGACGAGCACGCTCATCGGCGGCGGCGGGCCTCCCGGCGGGTGGCCAGGTAACCCCCCAGCACGGCCAGCGACACCGTGATCTGCAGCAGCAGAGCCAACGTGATGAGCAGCGGAGCGGACAGCCCGTCGCCGGCCACCACACGACGGGCGATGGCGAAGGCGGAGAGGAGGGTGAAGGCGGTGACGGCGGTGGCGGCGCTGTGCACCAGGGGGGCTTCGGGCCGGCGCCGGGCGGCGAGGTGGCCGGCGGCGGCGAACCCGGCCAAGAGCGCCAGCACGGGGACCACCCACAGGTAGGACTCCTGTCCCTCCAGATCGTCGCTCTTGAGGGCCCGCACCACCAACGACGGCGGCACCGTGACGGCAACGGCCACCAGCGCACCTGTGGCCACGGTGCGCCAGTCGAGCCGGCGGAGGGCGCTGGCCGGCGGACCCTCGGAGAGGCCCGTCATGCCTCGGCTCGCACCGGGGGGAGGTCGAGCCAGCCGCGCTCGCGCTGGACGACGGCCAGGTAGGCGGCGACCTGGCGCTCCACGTCCCGGCCCGTCCAGCCCAGCTCGGGAGCGATGAGCCTGGCTACGTCGGGGGCGGCGCGGGCCGAGGCGTCGCCATCGAGCAGGAGGGCCCGCGTGCGTCGGCTGAGGACGTCCTCCAGGGTGTGGGCCATCTCGTGGCGGGTGGCGTACACGGCCTCGGCTCGCAGGTAGGGCAGGCCGGGCACGAGGGGGCGGCCTAGATCGGCATCCTCGGCCACCATGGCCAGCACGGCGTCGGCCTCGGTGCCGTAACGAGACGCCAGATGGTCTCCGACGGCCGGGTCGGCCCCGAAGCGGACGGTGGTGGCGGCGTGGAGCTCGGACGGGTCACCCGCCCCGAGCAGGGCCAGCGTCTTGGTGGGGCTCCGGCGAGCGCCCCGCCCCACGGCGGCCACGACCTGGTCGACGGTTTGGGCCGCCATCCTGCGGTAGGTGGTCAGCTTGCCGCCGGTCACGGTGATCATGCCGCTCGGCCCGGTGGTCACGCGGTGGCGTCTGGACAGGTCCGCCGTCCGCTTCGACGCCCCCTTGACCAGTGGGCGCAGCCCGGCCCAGGCACCGACGACGTCGTCCTCCCCGAGGGGCTCGGCGAGGAAGGCGTTGACGGCGCCCAGCACGTAGGCCACGTCCTCTGCCGTGCAGCGGGGCTCGTCGAGGGGGCCGTCGTAGTCGGTGTCGGTGGTGCCGAGGTAGACCCGATCGCCCCAGGGCACCACGAAGATCGAACGGCCGTCGTGCCTCACCGGGATCACGGCCGCCATGTCGCAGCGCAGCCTGTCCCGGGGCACGGTGAGGTGGATGCCCTTGGCCGGCCGGAGGGTGCCGGGATCGTCGCCCTCGTCCAGGGAGCGGACCTCGTCGGCCCACACGCCGGTGGCGTTGACCACCACGGTGGCCCGTGCCTCGAAGACGCCGTCGGCCGCCGGCCCGTCCGGCCCGGTGAGACGGACGCCCCGCACCCGGCCGTGGCCGTCCTTGAGGAGACCCGCCACCGGGGTGTGATTGGCCACGACGGCGCCGTGGCCGAGCACCGCCGTTCGGGCGATGGCGAGCGTGAGCCTGGCGTCGTCGGCCTGGGCGTCGTGGTAGACGAACCCGGCCACGAGCAGCTCGCGGCGCAGCGCCGGCAGGTGTGACTGGGCTTCCTCCAGCGAGATGCGCCGGTGGCGCCTGCCCATTCGAAGGCCGCCGGCGAGGTCGTACAGCCACAGCGCCGTCGAGTAGCCCCTGGCCACGGTGCGGTCGGCCAACCCACCGGTGCCGAACACCGGGATGAGGAACGGCATAGGCCGGACCAGGTGGGGCGCGTTGACCAGCAGGCGCTGGCGCTCGGCCAGGTTCTCGTAGACCAGCCGGTACTCCCGCTGCTGGAGGTACCGCAGGCCCCCGTGGACGAGCTTGGAGGACCGCGACGACGTGCCAGAGGCGAAGTCGTGGCGCTCGACCAGCGCCGTGCGCAGGCCCCGGGCGGAGGCGTCGAGGGCCACGCCCGCTCCGGTGATGCCGCCCCCGACGACCACCACGTCGAACTCCTCGCTGGCCAGCCGCGAGCGCGCCCGGGCCCGGTCGAAGGCCGTGCTGCCCTCGCTCACGGCTCCTCGGACAGCCGGGAGTACGGCGTGCGGAAGCCGTCGCGGAGCAACCGGGCGATGGTCCCCCGCCCGCTGGAGACCAGGATGGCCGCACCCAGGACCAGGTACACGACCCCGGTACCGATGCGCACCTCGTCGTGGATGGCCTCTGGCCCTACTGCTCCGACCACGAACTGGACGGTGAAGAGCGTGAACAGCATGGTGGCCTCCCGCAGCGACATGGAGAGGCTGACCAGGATGGCCACCGCCAGCACCGATTGGGCGGCGGTGAGGAACAGCTCCTCGCGCTGTTGGCCGACGATGGGAAGGCCGTGCACGCTGCCCGACGCGATGGCGAAGGCGATGGGGAGGGTGCCCACGAGGAGGGTCCACTGGTTGACCTTGGAGGACACCAGCGTCCCGAGCCCGGCGTTGGTGTTCAGCTTCCAGGCGTACAGCCCGGCCACCAGCAGCTCGGGCGCCTCTGAGGCGAGGGGCGCCAGCCACTGCACCAGCAGGAACTCGCTCACACCCAACGCCTTGCCGGAGCCGACGAGGGCCTCGGCGAAGTGCTCGGCGGAAAGGAGGATCACGGTGGCGGCGAAGACGAACAGGGCGACGACGCTCGTTCGCCGTCGCCGCTTGGACATGCTGCCGATCCACGACGCCGGGCCCACCAGCTCCGGCTCCTCGGCCGGCGCTCTCGAGATCCGCAGCGTGTAGAGCAGGAAGACGGTGACCAGCAGGGCGGCGTCGAGGAGGGTGATGGAGCGCTTGAGCGGAAGGGTCAGCGAGTACAGCGTGGCCACGGCCAGGAACGACAGCTCCACGGCGTGCTGGCGAGACAGCACCACCTCCCGGCCCCGGTGCGCCTCGCCCCGCTTGCGCCACTGGTACCAGGCGATGAAGACAACCATGCTCCACCCGATGCCGATGAGCAGCCGGTTGGCGCCGGTCATGTTGGCGAGGGCGAGCGAGCACGGGGACTGCTCCCCACCCCCCACTGGAGGACACTCTGGGCCGAACTCTTGGAAGGAGTTCCCGCCCTTGACGGCGAACACCAGGTCGACGGCGTACTCGGGCAGCACGGCGATGAAGGCCAGCACGGCGATGGCCAGGCCGGCCGAGATGTCCAGCTGGGCCACCTCGGCGCCCCACGACAGCAAGAAGGCGGCACCCACGATGGCCAAGCCGTAGAGGAGGGCCTGCACCGGGTCGGAAAGATGGGCGTCGGTGAGGCGCAGCCCGATGCCGGGGAAGGTGACCACCACCGCCAGCGCGAGGGACACGACATGGCGTCGAGTGTGGGCGTGTTCGAGCAGCTCCTCGGGGGTCGTGGTCACGTCGGCATCCTAGAAGGCGCCCCCTTCCACCCGGGCGACGCCCGCTGGGCCGGGAATAGGGGCGTGGCCGAGGGCGTTCTCCAAGAGTTCCCGCCCCCGAGGTCGAGGGAACCTGGCATAGAGACGGCCTGAGCCGGGTAAAGAGTGCGTTCTGAGCGCCGCGTCGAGCTGAGGAAGTGATCTGGAGACCATGAACGTGTCCTGGAGACAGCATGCGGCATGCCGTGGTGCCGACCCGGACATGTTCTACCCGGCCTCGGACGAGGAGGCCGAGGAGGCCAAGGCCATCTGCGCCACCTGTCCGGTGCGCCAGGCCTGCCTCGAGCACGCCCTGGCCAACCGGGAGCGTGACGGGGTCTGGGGGGGCGCCACCGAGCGGGAGCGACGGCGCATGATCCGCCAGCGGCGCAAGTCGGCCTGACGCCCCGCTCGCCGCCCGGCGCGCCGCTAGCGTGAAACGGGATGGGCGCGCTGGTGGAGCTGGGCGGGTGGCCGGCGGTGCTGGCCCGGCTCATGCGGGGCGAGAGCCTCTCGGCCACGGAAGCGGGGGCCGTCCTCTCGGACATCCTGGGCGGCGCCGCCACCTCGGCCCAGATTGCCGCCTTCGCCACCGCGCTGCGCATGAAGGGCGAGACCGTCGAGGAGATGACCGGGCTGGTTCGGGCCATGCTCGACCACGCCGAGCCGGTGCCGCTGGACAGCGCCGACCGGGTGGTCGACACGTGCGGGACGGGGGGCGACCGCAGCCGCTCCATCAACGTGTCCACCATCGCCGCCTTCGTGGTGGCCGGGGCCGGTGTCCCCGTGTGCAAGCACGGCAACCGCGCCGCCTCGTCGGCGACGGGGTCGGCCGACCTGCTCGAGGAGCTGGGCGTGACGATCGACGTCGGACCGGAGGGGGTGGCGCGCTGCGTGGCCGAGGCCGGCATGGGCTTCTGCTTCGCCCCTCGCTACCACCCCGCCCTGCGCCACGCCGGCCCGACCCGTCGAGAGCTGGGCGTGGCCACGGTGTTCAACTTCCTCGGGCCGCTGGCCAACCCCGCACGCCCCAGGCGCCAGGTCGTGGGCGTCAGCGACCCCGCCATGGGCGAGAAGATGCTCGGCGTCCTGGCTGCCAACGGCGCCTCCCACGCCATGGTCGTGTACGGCCACGACGGCCTGGACGAGCTCACCACCACCACGACGTCGTCGGTGCTCGAGCTGGTCGACGGCGGGGTCCGCACCACCGTGGTGGACCCGGCGCGGCTGGGCCTGGCTCCCGCCGCGGGCGAGGCGCTGGTCGGTGGTGACCCGGCCACCAACGCCGCGTCGGCCCGCCGGGTGCTCGACGGCGAGAAGGGCCCCCACCGGGACATCGTGTTGCTCAACGCCGCCGCCGGCATCGTGACGGCCGGCATGGCCCAGGACCTGGCGGCAGGGCTCGAGGTGGCCGGCAGGTCGATCGACGGTGGGGGGAGCCGAGCGGTGCTCGACCGCCTGGTGGAGGTCTCGAAGTCGGCCTGACGGCTCGACCAGCAAGACGCAGGGCACGCCAACGCCGCCGCTACTCTCGGCGAGGTGGACGCTCGCCGGTACCGGTGCTCAGGGTGCGGCAACCTGACGCGCTTCGACGTGACCACCACCCGGCGGAGCCGGGCCTTCCACCACTTCACCGTCGGTGGCGAGCTGACGGTGGAGGACGAGGAGGTCCTCTCCGAGGTGGTGGAGGAGGTGCGGTGCCGATGGTGTGGGAACGGCACCGGCGTCGAGGAGTTGCGGGAGAGCGGCGTCTGACCCGCCGGTGAAGCTGCGCCAGTCCGGCGTGTCACACCCGCTGGCCATCATGGCGGCAACCACCACCCAGGGGAGGCTCGCCGTGCCGTCGCTCACCGTCAGCTGCTCGGAGTGCTCGATGCAAGGGACCGACACGTGCCAGGACTGCGTGGTGAGCTTCATCTGCGGGCGTGATCCGGACGAGGCCGTCATCATCGACGCCGAGGAGGAGCGCGCCGTGCGGTTGCTGGCCAACGCGGGTCTCGTGCCTCGGCTCCGCCACCAGCGCGCCGCCCGTTGAGCCGGTGGCGCACGATTCGTGCCACGGGTCCCCGAACGCCGCCAGCACCGGTGATACGTTCCGGAACAGGCTTCGAGAGCCGGGCCTGCCGCACCGGAGCGCCACGGGACGCGAGTGCAACAGCTTCACCTGGTTGGGTTCACCACCGATCTCGAAGGGCTGATCTTCAGCCCTCGCAAGGGCGCGAAGTCCGGCGGCTATCTCGTCGTCCTCGACGACCAACTTCTCGACTCGATCGAAGACGCGCAGCGTCTGCGTGACGAGCGCGACAACCCGGCGTCGCCGGGCGTGCAGGTCGATGCGGCCTCGCCCGAGCCGGCGCCGGTTCGCCAGCGCCCGAAGCCGCACAGCGAGCTGAGCCCGCGGGAGATCCAGGCTCGCCTGCGAGCGGGCGCCTCGGTGCCCGACGTGGCCCGCGCCGCCGGCGTCGACGAGGAGTGGGTGCTTCGCTTCGCCACGCCGATCCTGGCCGAACAGGCCCGCGTGGTGGAACGAGCCCAGCAGCTGACCTTCGTCAAGACACGACTCGGGCCGTCCTCCCAGCCCCTCGGCACATCGGTGCAGTGGAACCTGGCCGAGAAGGGCGTCCACCTCTCCGACGACGAGTACGACGCCGGATGGAGCGCCTTCAACCTGCACGGGACCACGTGGGTCGTCCGCTTCTCCTTCTGGTCGCGCAAGCGCACCCATACGGCCGAGTGGGAGGTCGAACTGCGCACGGCCGAGCTGACCTCTCGCAGCCGTCTGGCATCGGACCTCGGCTATGTCGAGCCCGGACGCGGTCGCAAGCGGCCCGCCTCGCCTGAACCCGGAGCAGGGCGCGAGTCGGCGGCCAGGCCGTCGGACGCCGTGGCCACCAAGAGAGCGACGGCGGCGAAGAAGGCGGCGCCGGCCAAGAGGGGCGCAGGCGGGACCAAGAAGACCGCGCCCACCAAGGCGGCGAAGAAGTCGGCCCACGGCGGTCCTGGTCCCCTCGCCGACACGGGTGACAACGGCAGCGCCGCCTCCGCTCCGGGGGAGCCGTTGGAGGAGCGCCCGACCCACCTGGCCCGTCCACCGTCGCCCATGAACGCTGCCAACCGCGTGCCCGTCCGTGGACGCCCGGCGGGTGCCGCCTTCGTCCCGCCCGCCCCGGTCCGAAGGGCCGAAGGGGCGGCGGGGCTCACCGCGCCTCCTTCCCGCCCTCAGAGCAGGCCCCCCCGTTCTCCGGTGTCTCGGGCCGCCCCACCTCCGGGGCCCGATGGCGACCGGGAGACCATGGCCCGCCCCGAGCGGCGCCCGCCGCCTCCGCCCCTGCCTCCCGAGGCAGAGTCCACGGCCAGCCCGGAGCGGCGTCCCCCGCCCCCGCCCCCGCCCCCGCCGCCGGAGCCGGAGGCCACGGCCAGCCC
>JALYHF010000269.1 GCA_030776745.1 Actinomycetota bacterium
TGGCGGAGGGAGTGGGATTTGAACCCACGGTGGCTTGCGCCACACACGCTCTCCAGGCGTGCCGATTCGGCCGCTCTCGCATCCCTCCGGGTGGAGGGCAGAGGGTATCCTCCTCGTCGGGCCCGTCGCTTCGTGCGACGGTCGGGTCCTGCGCAACGGCGTCCCGTGAACCGAGTCAGGGCCGGAAGGCAGCAGCTCTCAGCGGAAGGCACCGTGTGCCGCAGCCAGCCTGACCGTCGCACCGAGCGACGGGATCACGCGAGACGCCCTCCCTGTCAGCCGTAGCCCTGATGGGACCGCCGCAACCACGGCCGCCGGCGGAGGGGGTCGCGGATCGCCGTGGACACCCGCTCCCACACGTCGGCCGGTGGCACGCCCTCGGGCTCGACCAGCCTTGTGGCCGCCTCCCGCAGCTCCGCCACCTCGGAGCGGCACGCCGCGCACAGCTCGAGGTGCTGGTCGATGGTGGCCGTCTCCTCCTCGTCCAGCGCGCCCAGTGCGTAGGCCCCCAGCGAGGCTCGGATCTTGTCGTGTGCGTTCGTGCCCACCGCTCAGCTTTCGGACGTCTGACGTTGAACCCGGTGTGGCGAACGCTACAGGACGGCTCACCGTCACGACAGGGCACGAGAGGGATTGTGAGCGGCCCCCTCGTGCGCTGTCAGCCCAGAGGCACCGAGCCCATCCGTCGGAGGGCGAGGCCGATGCTGGCCTTGACCTCCTCCTCGGGAATGCCGAGCGCACGCCCCACCTCCCGGCAGCTGCGTCCTTCGAAGAAGGTCATCTCGACCAGGTGGCTCTCGCGCTCGTCGTCCTGCGTCGGGGCTGGCAAGGGCCCCCCGGCGGCCCTGCCCACGCCGATGCTGCGGGTACGGGCCAGCTGCAGGAGGTAGGCCCGAAGCGACCCCTGGGCCGGGTCGAAGGCTTCGGGACGGTCCCAGAGATCGACGAAGACCTCCTCTACGACATCCGCGGCCTGTGCGGCGTTGCCGACGATCCGCCTGGCCATGGCGAACACGTGGGCAGCGTGCCGCTCGTAGACCTGAGCCAGCGCTTCCTCGGAGCCGGCGCCGATGCCGGCGAGCATCGCCTTGTCGTCGGAGGCGCCGAAGCCCACCGTCGCCATCAGCGCGCTGGGCGCGACAGACGACCGGTTGTCCCGGCGCGCACCCACCACGACCTGACCTGTCCCACCCGCCCAACCCCCCGGTTGCGAGCGTCTCCCGACCCGGCGCTCTCTGCGATGCCGGCCACGGTAACGGTGGCCGGGCCGGCCAGATAAGTGGCAACGGGCACAGTGTCTCGGACAGTCATAGGGACGGCGAGGAACGGACAGCGCGCCGGTAGGCTCCAGCCAATGGCCGAGGCCGACCAGGCGTACCAGTCCCTCTACCGCCGCTACCGGCCGCAGCGCTTCGGGGACGTGCGGGGTCAGGATCACGTCACCCGGGCCCTCATCAATGCGGTGCGCGACGGCCGGGTGACCCACGCCTACCTCTTCAGTGGTCCGCGGGGCACGGGCAAGACCTCCACCGCCCGCATCCTGGCCAAGGCCCTCAACTGCCTGCAGCCAGAGGGCGGTGAGCCCTGCGGCACCTGCGCCTCGTGCCTGGCCGTGCAGCAGGGCACCTCGCTCGACGTCCACGAGCTGGACGCCGCGTCCAACAACGGGGTCGAGGCCATGCGCGACCTCGTCTCCCGAGCGGCCCTGGGCACCCCCGGACGCTGGAAGGTCTACATCGTGGACGAGGTGCACATGTTGTCGACGGCGGCGTCCAACGCACTGCTCAAGACGCTGGAGGAGCCCCCCGCCCACGTGGTTTTCGTCCTGGCCACCACCGACCCGAAGAAGGTCCTGCCCACCATCCGCAGCCGGACGCAGCACTACGAGTTCCGGCTCTTGGGGGCCGACGTGCTGGCCTCCCTACTGGCCGACGTGAACGCCGCGGCCGGCCTCGGGGTGGCCGGGGAGGCCATCGACCTGGTCGTGCGCCGGGGCAAGGGCTCGGCGCGCGACGCCCTCTCGGCCCTGGACCAGGTGGCGGCGGCCGGCGAGGTGGACGACGAGTCGGCCGTCACCGAGGAGCTGGTGGAGGCGCTGTGCGAACGCGACGCCGCCCGGGCCCTGGTGGCGGTGGCGGAGGGGTGCGCCGCCGGGCGAGACGCTCGGGTCCTCGCCGTGGAGCTGCTGGACCACCTCCGCAGCGCCTTCCTGGCCACCATGGCGCCGGGCCTGGTGGACATCCCCGACGCTGGCCGGGAGCACCTGATGGCCCAAGCCCGCCGCCTCGGCCCGGCCGCCCTGGTCCGAGCCATGGAAGCCGTGGGCCAAGCCCAGATCGACATGCGCGAGTCCCTCGATCCCCGGATCTGCCTGGAGACGGCGCTGGTGCGTCTCACCCGGCCCGAGACCGACGTGTCCCCGGCCGCCCTGCTCGAGCGCATCGAGCGCCTCGAGCGGGGGCTGTCGGGTCACGTCACCGAGCCGGCGCGGGCGGAGGCACGCCAGGCGGTGGCACCCTCCTCCGGCGAGGAGG
>JALYHF010000270.1 GCA_030776745.1 Actinomycetota bacterium
AGCTGCATGAACTCGAACTGGCGGTCGGAGCGCAGGTCCTCGTCACGAAGGCAGCGGGCGATCTGGTAGTAGCGGTCAAGGCCGCCCACCATGCACAGCTGCTTGAACAGCTGCGGGCTCTGCGGCAGCGCGTAGAACGAGCCCGGCTGCAGGCGGGAGGGGACCACGAAGTCCCGAGCCCCCTCGGGGGTGGAAGCGACGAGCATCGGGGTCTCCACCTCGGTGAAGCCCTGGGCCTCCATCGAGCGGCGCAGAGCGCTGTTGACCCTGGCCCTCAGCCTGAGGTTCCGCTGCATCCCCGGGCGGCGAAGGTCGACGTAGCGGTGGCGCAGGCGGACGGTCTCGTCCGCCTCGATGCGATCGGTGACCGGAAAGGGCGGTGGCTCGGCCGGCGAGAGGACCTCCACCTCGCAGTCTCCGACCTCGACATCGCCGGTGGGAAGGGCGGGATTGGCCGTGCCCGGCGGACGGACGCGCACGGTGCCGGTGATGCGCAACACGTACTCCGGGCGCAGGTCGTGGGCGTGGTCCACCACGCACTGCACGACCCCGCTGTGGTCGCGCAGGTCCACGAAGGCCAGGTGCTCCCCGTGCTCGCGCCGAGCGGCCAGCCAGCCGCACAGGCTCACCCTTCGGTCGACGTCGACGGGGCGGAGCTCACCGCACAGGTCGGTGCGCAGCATCACGAGAGCCGTTTGGCCACGTGGTCGACCAGGGTGGCGCGCTCGACGGTCTCCTGGTCGCCCCCCTGGCGCAGGTCGCGGACGGTGACCGTGCCCGCCTCGGCCTCGTCGGGCCCGAGGATCACGGCCAACCGGGCCCCGGAGCGGTCGGCCGCCCTCAGCTGGGACCGGATCGAGCGGTCGTCGAAGGCCCGGTCGGCCCGCAGCCCGGCCGAGCGCAGCTGGTGCGACACGTCCCGGGCGGCCTCGCCGCCGGTCAGGTCGACCACGAAGACGTCCACCGCCGCCCCCGGAGCGCCGAGCACGCCCTCGGCGTCGCAGGCCAGCAGGATCCGCTCGATGCCGAGCCCGAAGCCGATGCCGGGCGTGGGAGGGCCGCCCAGCGACTCCACCAGCCCGTCGTAGCGCCCCCCGCCGCCGGCGCCGCTCTGGGCCGAGTCCAGGGCGTCGGCCTCGAACTCGAAGGTGGTGCGGGTGTAGTAGTCGAGGCCGCGGACGAGCGAGGGGTCGAGCTCGAAGCGCACCCCGAGGGCGCCCAGGCCCGCCTGGACCCGCTGGAAGTGGTCCCGGCACGGACCGCAGAGCCTCTCCAGCATCAGCGGCGCGCCCGACACGGCGGTGCGGCACTCGGGCCGTTTGCAGTCGAGCACGCGCAGCGGGTTCTGGCCGATGCGGTCCCGATGGTCCTCACACAGCGAAGACTGGTGGGCCTCGAGGTAGGCCACCAGCTCCTCGCGGTACGCCGGGCGGCACACGGCGTCGCCCAGGGACGTGAGCCGGAGGCGCACCCGGCGCAACCCGAGGTCGGCGTACAGGGTGGAGGCCAGAGCCACGACCTCCACGTCGAGGTCGGGGTCGTCGGTGCCCAGGGCCTCGACGCCCAGCTGGTGGTGCTGGCGGTAGCGCCCGGCCTGGGGCCGCTCGTAGCGGAAGACGGGCCCCACGTACCAGACCTTGAACGGCACGGTGGGCCGGTGCTGCACGTAGGCCCGCACCACCCCCGCCGTGCCCTCGGGCTGGAGGGCCAGGCGGCGACCGCCCTTGTCCTCGAAGTCGTACAGCTCCTTGCGCACGATGTCGGTGCTCTCACCCACCCGCAGGAACACGCCCACGTCCTCGAACATCGGCGTGAGCACGAGCTGGTAGCCGGCCCGCTCCACCAGCGACGCGAAGCGGGCGACCAGCGCCTCGTAGCGCCCCGAGGCGGGCGGCAGGACGTCGAACGTCCCGGGCGGCGTCTTGAACTCGGGCACCCGGGCACGTTACCGGAGCGCCCCTGGCCCGAAGTCAGGCGCCCTTGCCGGGCAGGATGCGGTAGGCGTCGTAGACGCTGTCGATCCGCTTCACCGAGGAGAGCAGCGACTCGAGGTGGGCCGGGTCGGCCAGCTCGAAGTCGAACCGCATGCTGCTCACCCGGTCCGAGCCGGTCTGGCTCGAGCTGGTGAGGATGTTGACGTGGTGCTCGGACAGCGATCGGGTGACGTCGGTGAGCAGGCGTGAGCGGTCCAGCGCCTTCACCTCGATGGAAGCCACGAACACCCCCGTTCGCTCCCGGTCCCACTCCACCTCGATGACCCGGCCCATCTCGCCGGCGGACAGGGACAGGGCGTTGGCGCAGTCGGAGCGGTGCACCGACACGCCCCTGCCCCGCGTCACGAAACCCACGATCTCGTCCCCGGGGACCGGCGTGCAGCACCGGGCCAGACGCACCATCACGTCGTCCAACCCCTCCACGTGCACGCCGACGGTCTGGTGCCGGCCCGACCGCCGGGGCTGGCGCACGGTGGAAGGGAGCTGTTCCTCGTGCTCGCCGCCCCGCAGCTCCCGGCTCACCCGTTGGGCCACCGACTTGGCCGAGACGTGGCCGTCGCCGATGGCGGCGTGGAGGGCGTCGAGGTCCACGTAGTTCATGGTCTGGGCCATCTGCAACAGCAGCGGCGAGGAGGCGACCTTCTGGACGGGCAGCCCCTCCCGACGCAGGGCCTTGGCCAGCTCCTCCCGACCGTTCTCGATGGCGTCCTCCCGGCGCTCCCGGGAGAACCACTGACGGATCTTGTTGCGGGCCCGAGGGGTGACGACGATCTTGAGCCAGTCGCGAGACGGGTTGGCGGAGTCGACCCGGGCCGTGACCACCTCGACGGTGTCGCCCGAGCGGAGCTTCGAGTCGAGGGGGGAGAGGCGGCCGTTCACCCGGGCCCCGATGCAGCGGTGGCCGACCTCGGTGTGGATGGCGTAGGCGAAGTCCACCGGCGTAGCCCCCACCGGCAGCGTGATCACCTTGCCCTTGGGGGTGAAGACGAACACCTCGTCCTGCTCGAGGTCCAGCTTGAGGGTCTTGAGGAACTCGGCCGGGTCGGCCGTCTCCTGCTGCCAGTCGACGATGCGGTTGAGCCAGGCGATGTCGGACGAGGGCGCCTTCTCCTTGTACCCCCAGTGGGCGGCGATGCCGTACTCGGCTCGGTGGTGCATCTCCCGGGTGCGGATCTGCACTTCGAGGGGCTTGCCCTGGGGAGCCACGACGGTGGTGTGCAGCGACTGGTAGAGGTTGAACTTGGGCATGGCGATGTAGTCCTTGAAGCGCCCCTGCACGGGCTTCCAGGTGGCGTGGAGGGAGCCCAGGGCGGCGTAGCAGTCCTTCACGGAGTCGACCAGCACCCTGATGCCGACGAGGTCGAAGATCTCGTCGAACTCCTTGCCCTTGACCACCATCTTCTCGTAGATGGACCACAGCGGCTTCGGCCGCCCGCTCACCTCGCCGTCGATGCGCAGCTCGGCCAGCCGGTCGCGCACCTGCTCGAGTACCTGGGCCAGGTAGATCTCGCGCTCGGGGGCCCGCAGGGCCACCATCTGCTCGATCTCGGCGTAGCGCTTGGGGTACAGCGTGGCGAAGGCGAGGTCCTCGAGCTGCCACTTGATGTCCTGGATGCCGAGCCGGTGGGCAAGCGGCGCGTAGATGTCCAGCGTCTCCTGCGCCGTGCGCTTCTGCTTGGCCTCGGGCATGGCGGCGATGGTGCGCATGTTGTGCAGGCGGTCGGCCAGCTTGATGATGAGCACCCGCCAGTCCTTGGCCATGGCCACGAGCATCTTGCGCATCGAGGCGGCCTGCTGGGCCTCGCGGGACTCGAAGCGCACCCGGTCCAGCTTCGTCACCCCGTCGACGATCGAAGCGACCACGGGCCCGAACTCGCGGGCCACGTCGTCGACCGTGACACCCGTGTCCTCGACGGCGTCGTGGAGCAGGGAGGAGGCGATGGTGGTGTCGTCGAGCCCCAGCTCGGCGACGATGGTGGCGACGGCGATGGGATGGTGGATGTAGGCCTCACCCGACTTGCGCACCTGCTCCTGGTGGGCCTTCTCGGCGGCGGCGTAGGCCCGCTGGATGAGCGACGTGTCGGCCTTGGGGTGGCGGGCCCGGTACACCGACAGCAGCGGCCCCAACAGGTCCGAAGAAGGCGGCGGCTGCCTGCGCCAGGGGAGCACCCGAACCCGGTCGACGGTGGCCAGCGTCTTCTCCCCTATTCGTAGGTGATGAGGGACACGACGTCGCGCCCGGCAAGCCGGGAGCGCCCGTCGAGGAAGGCCAGCTCGATGACGAAGCCCAGCCCGACGACGTGGGCTCCGAGCTTCTCGACCAGACGGGTGGCGGCCAGGGCGGTGCCGCCCGTGGCCAGGACGTCGTCCACGACCAGGACCCGCTGTCCGGGCCCGACGGCGTCGCCGTGGACCTCCAGCACGTCGGTCCCGTACTCGAGGACGTACTCCTCCTTCTCGACGGCCGAGGGCAGCTTCCCACCCTTGCGGACCGGCACGAAGCCGGCGCCCAGGCCGTGGGCCACGGGGGCGGCCACGATGAACCCCCGGGCCTCGATCCCGACCACCTTGTCGACGCCGGCACCGGCGAAGTGACCGGCGAGGGTGTCGACGGAGAACCGGAAGGCGTCCACGTCGGCCAGGAGGGGGGTGACGTCCTTGAAGACCACGCCGGGGCGGGGGAAGTCCACGACGTCGCGGATGTGCTCCTTGAGCCAAGCGGCGTCACTCGACATGGGTCGAGGATAGTCGGGAGCGTCGCCCAACCCGGTGCTCCGGCTCGTCCCCGAAGACCCCCGGGCTAGGCCGGCTGGTCACCCGAAGATGACGAATCAGGGGGATTGGCGGATTCCGGGCCAAAGGCGACCATGTGGGCACAGCAACCCGAAAGGACGCAGCTCCCATGGCACTCAAGTCGAAGCTCCTTCTCATGCCCCTCGCCGCCGGAGCCCTCTCCGCCGTCGGGATCGCCTTTGCCGCCTGGACCTCCGACGGCACCGGGTCGGCCACGGCACGGGCCACCAGCTCCGTCGATTCGGAGATCGCCGCCGGCACCACCGCCGCCGACCTGTTCCCCGGCGCGGCCAAGACCGTCACGGTCAGCGTCAGCAACCCGAACGACTACCCCGTGGTCGTCAACTCCATCGCCTCGGGCGCTTCGGCCCTCGTCAACGGCAGCTGCGCGGCCGGCACGGTGACGACCGAGGAGCGGCCCCACGACGGCGCCGGCCTCCTGCAGAGCAACGGCAGCTCGAGGACCATCGCCCCCGGCGGCTCGGGCACCTACACCCTCACCACCCGCATGCTGGCCAGCGCCGTGGACGCCTGCAAGTCCCAGACGTTCAGCTTGGCGCTCAGCGCCACCGTGTCGTCCAGCGCCTGACGCTTCGGTCGACAACACGCCATGAGACGGCTGGCCGCGGTCGCCTTCCTGACCGGCCTGGTCGCGTCGCTCGGGTCACCGATCCCCGCCCAGGCGACCTGGGGATCGGTGGCGGCGGGGACCGGCCTGGCGCGGGCCGCCGGCATGCCGGCCGGCTCGGCTCCCACCGTGGCCGCGTCCGGCCAGGACGTCTCGCTCACCTGGGCGCCCCGGGCGTTCGCCGACAAGACCCCGATGGAGGGCTACGTCGTACGCCGTTACGGGGACGCTGACGTCCACCAGGTGGTGGGCGTCGGCTGCGCCGGTATCCTGACGGCTACCAGCTGCACGGAGCACCGCGTCCCTGCCGGTCGGTGGCGGTACACGGTCACCCCCGTCTTCGGCGCTTGGACGGGCGGGGAGGGGGCCGCGGCCGGCGTGAGCGTGGCCACCGGCACCGTGATGGGATCGACCCTGGGCAAGGCCGAGGGCGGCGCCAGCGGCTACGTCCGGAGGGATGGGACCTATCACGTCTACGCCAGCGTCACCGGCGACCCCTTGAGCGTCACCGCCGACGTCAGCTCCGTGACCGCGACGGAGACGGCCGTGCCCCTCGTTCCCGGCTCCTACGGGGCGGGGGGCACGACCTACAACTATCGCAGCGCCCTCCTCAGGGCCGACGCTTCGCTCACCGAGGGGACCTCCTCCTACTCCGTCACCCTGGTGGCGGGCGCCAGGAGGGCGTTCGACGTGGTGGTCGCCAACACCGCGCCCACGGGCGCCGGCGTGCAGACGGCCAACGGCGGCACGACCGAAGGCGCCCCCGAAGCGGGCGACCGCGTGAGCTTCACGTTCAGCGAGCTCGTCGATGCGTCGTCCCTGTCGGCGGCGACGGTTGTCAGCGGCGCTTCCCCTTCTTCCGGGGCCGAGGAGGTGGGCGGCTCGGGGGGCGACGGGCGGAGCCGGCCGTGGTGGGGCGCGGGCGGCCGTCCCCGCCTCCTCCGGGCGAGGCGTTGACGGCACCGGCGGCGGCGGCCGCCGGGGTGAGCACCCCGGTGGTCCCCCTCGCCACCAGGCGTTGCTTGATGGAGGCGTAGCGCGGCTCGCGCTCCTTCAGGATGGCCAGGAGAGGAGCGGCGATGAAGATCGACGAGTAGGCACCGGTCAGGAGCCCCACGAGCAGGGCCAGCCCGAAGTCCTCGAGGGTGGTCGCCCCGAGCACGAACGAGCCGATCACCAGGACGGACAGGATGGGCAGGATGGCCACCAGGGACGTGTTCAGCGACCGCATGAGCACCTGGTTCATGGAGAGGTTCACGGCGTCGCCGTAGGTCATGCGCCCCGAGGCGGCGAGGCCCTTCGTGTTCTCCTCCACCTTGTCGAACACCACGATGGTGTCGTACAGGGAGTAGCCGAGGATGGTGAGGAAGGCGATCACCGTCGCCGGTGTGACCTCGAACCCCGAGAGGGAGTACACCCCCAAGGTCACCGCGATGTCGTGCACCACGGCGGCGAGGGCAGCCACGGCCATCTTCCACTCGAAGCGCAGGGTGATGTACAAGGTGATGGCGACGAAGAAGAACACCAAGGCCCGTTGGGCCTTGGTGGTCACCTCGCTCCCCCACGACGGGCCGACCTGGTTCACGCTGACCTGGCTCTCGGGGACGCCGGCCAGCCTGGCCAGCGCCGCGCTCACCCGGTCCCGCTCCTGGCTCGTGGTGCGCTCACCCTGGACCCGGAGCACGTCACCCCCGACGAACTGGATCTTGGCGTCGCCCAGGCCGAGGGGCCGCAGACGGTCCCGGGCCTCGGCGATCGAGACCTCGGGGGCCTTCACCTCCCACGCCGTTCCCCCTTCGAAGTCGATCCCGAAGTTGAGGCCTCGGGTGAGCAGCGAGGCCAGGCCGACGGCGATGACGAGGGCCGACAGCAGGAACCAGCGCCGCTTGCGGCCCACGAAGTCGAACGCCGTCTCCCCGTGGTACAGCCGCCGGGCGAGGGACCGCCTTGGCTCCGCGCTCACGAGGTCCCTCCCGCCGGGGCGGCCGCCAGCCCCCGGGCCACGCCGACCCACCGGGCCTCGGTGAAGAGGCGGTTTCGGCCCAACAGCACCACCATTGGCCGCGTGAAGAAGTAGGCGACGACCATGTCGAGCAGGGTGGACAGGCCCAGGAAGAAGGCGAACCCTCGCACCGACCCGACGGTGAGGAAGTAGAGGAGGGCGGCGCCGATGAGCGAGGCGGTGTCGGCGGCCAGGATGGTGCGGTAGGCGCGGCTGAAGCCGCGGTCCACGGACGACCGGATCGTCTTGCCGGACCGGATCTCGTCCTTCAGGCGCTCGAAGTACACCACGTAGGAGTCGACCGTCACGCCGACCGACACGATGATGCCGACGGCGCCGGCCAGGCTGAGGGCCAGGCCGTAGACCTCTCCCAACAAGGAGACGATGGACCACATCAACATGCCCGAGACGGCCAGACCGAGGACCACCACCAAGCCGAGGGCCCGGTAGTACAGGATCATGTAGAGCAGCACGAGCCCCAGCCCCACCAGGCCGGCCAGGACGCCGGCCTGGAGGGAATCCCTCCCCAGGCTGGCCGAGACGGTCTGCACCGTCTCGGGCTCGAGCTCCACGGGCAGGGCCCCGAAGCTCAACACCAGGGCCAGGTCCTTGGCCTCGCGCTCGGAGAAGTCGCCGTTGATCTCGCCGGAACCGCCGAACTTCGCTTGCTGGATGGCCGGCGCCGACTTCACCACGCCGTCCAACACGATGGCCACCTGGCGCCCGACGTACTTGGCGGCCAGGTCGTCGAACGCCTTCGACCCCTCCCCGGTGAGGGTGAAGGCCACCCGCCACTGGCCGCTGGTGGGGTCGAACTCGGCCCGGGCGCTCTTCAGGGCCCGACCGGTGAGCTCGGCCGGCCCCATCCGGTACCGGCGGACCACCTCCCCGTTGGTGACCTCCGGCAGCACCACCACCTGGTCGGCCCTGTCGTCCTCGCGGCTGGTGGTCTTCACGCCGGCGGCCGGAGCGGGGGTGGCCGGGGCGCCGGGGGCGGTCGTCGTGGTGACGGGCGACTCCTCGCTGGCGGGCAGGGTCTCGAGCACCGGCCGGAAGCGCAACTCGGCCGTCTGGCCCACGATGTCGAGGGCGCGCCGGGAGTTCCGCACCCCCGGCAGCTGGACGATGATGTTGGCGCCCTGGCGGCTGATGTCCGGCTCGGCCACGCCCAAGGCGTCGACCCGGTTGCGGATGATCTCGATGGACTGGTCGAGAACGCCCCTGCGCGCCTCTCGCGTCGGGCGGAGGACCACGGCCGCGCCTCCCTGGAGGTCGAGCCCGAGCTCCGGCGAAGCGCCGGTGACCATGGTGGCGCCGAAGGACCCCCCGGCCACCAGCAGGATGAGGAGGAGGGACACCACGAGGCCACGCCGCACTACTCGCTGCCCTCCTCGAGCGAGGCGGGACCCTCCGGCCCTTCGCCGACGCGAGCGTTGATGGCCAGCCGGAGGAGCCGCAGGGTCACCCCGGGGGCCACCTCCAGGCGGACCTGCTCGTCGTCGAGGCCCACGATCCGCCCCACGATGCCCCCCGCCGTGACCACCTCGTCGCCCACGACGAGGGAATTGATCAGCTCCCGTTGACGGCGCACCCGCTGCTGCTGGGGCCGTACGAGCATGACCCACATCAGGCCGAGAAAGATGAGCGGGAAGACGAGCTGCGCCATACCTAACCTGGGTCGTGGGTGGGGCGGTCGGGAAGCGTAGCGCGGGCACCCCCGGCCACCCTCCGTCGCCGGAGGGGCCGGGAGTGGCGGTCTCAGGTGGCCCAGACGGCTCGGAGGTCGGCCAGGAAGGCCGCCGAGCGGCCGGCCACGACCGCCTCTCGGGCCCGAGCCACGAGGGTGAGCGTCCAGGCCAGGTTGTGGAGGCTCAGCAGCCGGGCCGCGCCGGCGTCGCCCACCTGGACGAGGTGGCGAAGGTAGGCCCGGGACCACCGGCCGCACACGGCGCAGGGGCAGGCGGGGTCGAGCGGCCCAGGGTCGCGGGCGAACCGGGCGTTGCGCACCCGCAGACGTCCCTCGGAGGTGAGGGCGGTGCCGTGGCGGGCCAGGCGGGTGGGCAGGACGCAGTCGAACAGGTCGACCCCCATGGTGATCGCCTCGACCAGGCCGAGCGGGTCACCCACGCCCATGAGGTAGCGGGGGCGGTGGGCGGGGAGCTCGGCCAGCGCGGCGCCGAGGGCCGGGAGCATCTCGGCCCTTCCCTCGCCGACCGACAGCCCGCCGATGCCGTACCCGTCGAAGTCCAGCTCCACCGTGCGGCGGGCGCTCTCGGTCCGCAGGGCCGCGTCCACCCCGCCCTGCACGATGCCGAACAGGGCCTGGTCCTCCTGGCCGGGGCCGTGGGCCCGCCGGGCCCGGCCCGCCCACGCCGCCGTCCGCTCGACGGCGAGGCGGACCACCTCGGGGGGGCAGGGCAGAGGGGGGCAGACGTCGAGGGCCATCTGGATGTCGGCGCCCAGCAGGCGCTGGGCCTCGACGGCGCCCTCGGGCGTGAGTCGCTGACGGGACCCGTCGTAGACCGAGCGGAAGGTGACGCCCTCGTCGTCGACCTCCGGCGCTAGGGAGAAGACCTGGTAGCCGCCCGAGTCGGTGAGGACGTGGCCGGACCAGGCGGCGAAGCGGTGGACGCCGCCGAGGCCGGCCACGGCTCCCGTCCCGGGGCGGAGCATGAGGTGGTAGGTGTTGGCCAGCATGACCTCGGCGCCCACCGTCTCGAGGTCGGCCGTGGAGACCGTGCGCACCGCGCCCCGCGTCCCGACCGGCATGAAGCAGGGCGTACGGAACGAGCCCCGACGCGTGCTGACCACGCCCGCCCGGGCCGCCCCGTCGGTGGCCTCGGCGCTGAACCGCAACGCCACACTCACGGGCGACGACGCCGAGGGGGGCTCACCCCGCTCGACGGCTGACCAACATGGCGTCCCCGAAGGAGAGGAAGCGGTACCCGTCGGCCAGGGCGAGGTCGTACACGGCCCGCCATCGCTCCCCGCAGAACGCGGCCAGGAGCAGGAGCAGCGACGAGCGGGGCAGGTGGAAGTTGGTGAGGAGGAGGTCGACCAGGCGGAAGGGGTAGGCGCCGTGGATGAACAGCGACGTCCGCCCGGCCAGCTGGCCCGTGCCGGCGGCCGACTCGAGGGCTCGCACCGTGGTCGTACCCACGGCCACCACCCGGCGGGCCCGGCGACAGGCCTCCATGGTCGCCGCCGGCACCCGGTAGCGCTCGCTGTGCATCACGTGGTCGTGCGGGTCGTCGACCGACAGCGGACGGAAGGTGTCCAGGCCGACGGCCAGCTCGAGGGATCGAACTTCCACGCCCCGCTCCCGGCACCGGCGCAGCACGTCGTGGGTCAGGTGGAGACCGGCGGTGGGGGCGGCCACCGACCCGGGGCGGGAGGCGTAGACGGTCTGGTAGCGCTCCGGGTCGGCCGGCGGCCGGCGGATGTAGGGGGGGAGGGCGATCGAGCCGAGGCCGTCGAGGTCCTGGAGCAGGCGCACGACGCGAGTGCCGCCCTCCCGGCGATCCCCCACCTCCACGAGGTCGAGCTCCCCGGATCGCAGACGGGTGCCCGGCGGGACCCGGCGCCCGGGGCGGACCAGCGCCTCCCAGCATCGGTCCTCGCCGTCGAGGGGATCGAGGAGGAGGACCTCCACCCGCCCCCCGGTGCACTTGTGCAGGGACAGCCGGGCGGGCAGGACCCGGCTGTCGTTGACGACCAGGACGTCGCCGGGGCCGAGAAGCTCCGGCAGGTCCCGGACCCGGCGGTGCTGGACCCCACCGGCCGGGTCGGTGGCCACCAGGAGGCGCGCCGCGTCCCGCGGCTCGGTCGGCTCCTGGGCGATGGACCCGTCGGGCAGGTCGTAGGCGTAGGCGTCCATGCCCGGCACGCCGGCAGCGTAGAGGGACGGGCTAGCCGAAGAGCGGGGCGGCGGTGCCCGGAGGTGGGTCCACCCCCAGATGGGCCCACGCCGCCGGCATCGCCACCCGGCCGCGGGGCGTGCGCTTCAGCATGCCGAGCTCGATGAGGAACGGCTCGTAGACGTCCTCGAGCGTCTCGGGCTCCTCGCCCACGGCGACGGCCAGGGTCGACAGGCCGACGGGGCCGCCGCCGTAGCGGCGGCAGAGGGCGCCGAGGATGGACCGGTCGACCTTGTCCAGGCCGGCCCCGTCCACGCCGAACACCGAGAGGCCCTCGGCGGCGGCGGCCGGCGAGACCACCCCGTCCCCCCGGACCTCGACGTAGTCCCGGACCCGCTTGAGCAGGCGGTTGGCGATGCGGGGGGTGCCTCGGGACCGCCGGGCGATCTCCAGCGCCCCGCCCTCTTGGAGCTGGACACCGAGGATGGCGCCTGCTCTCTGCAAGATGGTCACCAGGTCGTCGACCGGGTAGTGGTCGAGGCGGGCCACGAAGCCGAACCGGTCCCGGAGCGGGCTGGTGATCAGGCCGGTCCGGGTGGTGGCCCCCACCAGGGTGAAGCGGGGAAGGTCGAGGCGGATGGAGCGAGCCGCCGGTCCCTTGCCGATGACGATGTCGAGCTGGAAGTCCTCCATGGCCGGGTAGAGGATCTCCTCCACGGCCCGCCCCAGCCGGTGGATCTCGTCGATGAACAGCACGTCGCCGTCCTGCAGGTCGGTGAGGATGGCGGCCAGGTCGCCCGCTCGCACCAGCACCGGCCCCGCCGTCACCCGCAACGCCACGCCCATCTCGGCGGCCACGACGCCCGCCATCGTGGTCTTGCCCAGACCGGGTGGGCCGGCGAAGAGGAGGTGGTCGACGGCCTGGGCCCGGCGGCGAGCCGCCTCCAGCACGATCTCCAGGTGCTCGCGAAGCTGCGGCTGGCCCACGAACTCGGCCAGGCGCCGAGGCCGCAGCGAGACCTCCTCGGCCGCCTCCACGGGGTCGGCCGGGGTCGAGCCCAGCACCTCGCGCCGGCTCATCGGCTCATCGGACCGTGGCCAACTGCCTCAGCGCCGAGGTGAGGAGCTCCTCCACGCTGCCCTCCGGGGGAAGGTCCCGCACCGCCTCGCGCACCTCGTCGGGCCCGTAACCCAGGCCGGCCAGGGCCACGCGCACCTCGGAGCGGGCGCTGGCCTCGCCCCCGCCGCCCTCCGTCGGCTCGACGTCGAGCACGCCGAGGCGTGACTTCAGCTCGAGCAAGAGGCGAGCGGCCGTCTTGCGTCCCACGCCGGGGACGGCCGTGAGGGCCTCGGCGTCGCCTTCGACGACGGCGCGGCGGAGGGCGTTCGGGGCGAGGGCCGACAGCATGGCCAGGGCCAGCGCCGGCCCCACGCCGTGGGCGCCGAGCAGCGCCTCGAAGCACTCCCGTTCGTCCCTGGTGGCGAACCCGTACAGGACCAGGGCCTCCTCCCGGACATGGGTGTGCACGTGGAGGAACACCGGCGCCCCGAGCTGGGCCAGGGCCAGGGTGGCGGGCGTGACCGTGACGCGGTAGCCCACCCCTCCGACCTCGACCAGGAGCTCGGCGCTGGCTCGGCGCTCGAGCACCACGCCCCGGAGCGACCCGATCACCGCTGGCTCGCGGCGTCGGCGGCCGAGGCCGTTCCCATCCGCTCCAGGCGCGGGGCGATGGCCAGGTGGCAGAGGGCGAGGGCCAGGGCGTCGGCCACGTCCGGCGGCCGAGGGCGCTCGGCCAGCGACAGCAGCGACTGGACCATGCGCTGCACCTGGTCCTTGGTGGCGCCCCCGTACCCGGCGACGGCGTGCTTGACCTCGTTCGCCGTGTACTGGGCCACCCGGCAGCCCGCCGCCGCGGCGCCCGCCAGCGCCAGTCCGCTGGCCTGCCCCACCGACATGGCCGTGCGCACGTTGGTCTGGAAGAACACCCGCTCCACCACCACCACCTGCGGGCGGCAGTCGCGCAACAGGCCCTGCAGCTCGGCCCACAGCGCGGCCAGGCGCTCGGGGAGCGGGTCCGACGGCGGGGTGGTGAGCACCCCGGCGGCCAGAGCCCGGTACCCCCGGCCCTCGGTGGTCACGCAGCCGTACCCGCAGCGCGACACGCCCGGATCGATCCCCAGCACGAACACAGGTTCGACCGTAGCGCACCAGGCCTCGCCCGTGGTGGACCCCTTGCCCGGGCGGCCGGCTCGCCGCCCTCGGGCGCGCCGTCGCCGGCCCTCAGGCCTCGACCAGCTCGATGATGTGGTCGGGGATGTCGAAGTTGGCGTACACGTTCTGCACGTCGTCGTGCTCTTCCAGGGCGTCGATGAGCCGGAGGACCTTGCGGGCGTCGCCTTCGCTCTCGAGCGGGACCACCGTGGTGGGCACCATGGTCACCTCGGCCGAGTCGAAGGCGATGCCGGCCTCCTCGAGGGCGGCCCGCAGCGCGTTGAGCTGCCCCGGGGGGCACGTCACCTGCCAGGTGTCGCGCTGGTCCTGGAGGTCCTCGGCCCCGGCTTCGAGGGCCACGAGGGTCAGGTCGTCCTCGCTCACCTTCTTGGGAAGGATCACCACGCCCTTGCGCTGGAACTGCCAGGCCACCGACCCGGGCTCGGCCATCGAGCCACCGTTCCTGGTGAAGGTGCTGCGTACCTCGGAGCCCGTGCGGTTGCGGTTGTCCGAGAGGCACTCCACGATCACGGCCACGCCGTTCGGGGCGTAGCCCTCGTAGGAGATCGGCTCGTAGCGCACGCCCTCCAGCTCGCCCGTACCCCGCTTGATGGCCCGCTCGATGGTGTCGGTGGGGACCGAGGCATCCCGTGCCTTCTGGAACATGGTGCGCAGCGTGGCGTTGGCGTTGATGTCGCCGCCGCCCTCCCGGGCCGCCACCTCGATCTGGCGGATGAGCTTGGCGAAGAGCTTGCCTCGAGCCTTGTCCTGCGCGCCCTTCTTGTGCTTGATGGTCGCCCACTTCGAGTGCCCGGACATCAGCACCGCTCCAGGAACAGCTGGTGGAGCCGCAGATCGCCCGAGAGCTCGGGGTGGAAGGCGGTCACGAGCACCGCCCCCTGCCGGCACAGGACGGGTTGCGGCTCGGAGCGACCGGGCGGCGCCACCGTGGCCAGGACCTCGACGTCCTCGCCGGTCCGCTCCACGACCGGCGCCCGTATGAACACGGCCTCGAACGGGCCGCCGGGCACGCCGTCGACCTCGAGGGGGGCCTCGAAGGAGTCGACCTGGCGCCCGAAGGCGTTGCGGCGGACGGCAACGTCGATGGCGGCGAAGGAACGCTGGTCCGGCCGTCCGTCGAGCACCTCGGAGGCCAGCAGGATCATCCCGGCACAGGTGCCGAAGGCCGGCATCCCGTCGTGGAGGCGCTCGGAGACGGGCTGGAACAGCGCCGACGACGCCAACAGCAACGACATGGTGGTCGACTCACCCCCGGGGAGGACCAGCGCGTCGATGGCGGCCAGGTCTTGGGGGGACCGCACCTCGACGGGGTGGGCGCCGAGCTCAGCGAGGGCGCAGACGTGCTCGGCGACGTCGCCCTGGAGGGCCAGCACGCCGACCTTCACCTGGCGGCTCCCATCGCGCCTCGGCCCGTGGGCGGCACACTGCTACCAGCCTCGCTCGGCGAGCCTCACGGCCACGTCGTCCGACTGGGTCCCCCGCATGGCGTCGCCCAGCGCCCGGCTGACCTTGGCCACGATCGTGGGGTCCCGGAAGTGGGTGGTGGCCTCGACCACGGCCCGCGCCGTTCGGGGCGGGTCGGACGACTTGAAGATGCCGGAACCGACGAACACGGCCTCGGCGCCGAGCTGCATCACCAGGGAGGCGTCGGACGGCGTGGCGATGCCACCGGCGCAGAAGAGCGGCACGGGGAGCTGGCCGGTCTCGGCCATCTCCTGCACCAGGCCCACCGGCGCTCGGAGCTGCTTGGCCCACCCGTAGATCTCCGCCGAGTCGGCCTGGGTGATCTTCTTGATGTCCCCCCGGATGGCGCGCAGGTGACGAACGGCCTCCTTCACGTCGCCGGTGCCGGCCTCGCCCTTGGAGCGGATCATGGCTGCTCCCTCCGAGACCCGGCGCAGCGCCTCGCCGAGGTTGGTGGCACCACACACGAAGGGCACCGTGAACGCCCACTTGTCGATGTGGTGCGCCTCGTCGGCGGGGGTGAGGACCTCGCTCTCGTCGACGTAGTCGACCCCGAGGGCCTCCAGCACCTGGGCCTCGGCGAAGTGGCCGATGCGGGCCTTGGCCATGACGGGAATGGTGACGGCCCCCTTGATGGCCTCGATGAGCGCCGGGTCGCTCATACGGGCCACGCCCCCGTCTCGGCGGATGTCGGCCGGGACCCGCTCGAGGGCCATCACGGCCACCGCTCCGGCGTCCTCGGCGATCTTGGCCTGCTCGGAGTCGACGACGTCCATGATGACGCCGCCCCGCAGCATCTCGGCCAGCCCCCGCTTGACCCGGTCCGTTCCCGTGAGGCGGTTGTGCTCGACCATGCCCAGAGTCTACGGCCCCGTCACAGCTCGCTGAGGGCCTGGATGCGCTGGTCGATCGGTGGATGGCTGTCGAACAGGCGCCCCAGCCAAGCCAGCTTGCCCTCCGAGCCGCCCTGGGCCACGGGGGACTCGATCCACAGGTGCGCCGTCGCCGGCGAGGCCGAGCGCACCACCGTCGGGCCCGATCGCAGCTTCTCCAGCGCCGAGACGAGCCCGGGAGGGTACCGGGTGAGCGCCACCCCCATAACGTCGGCCACGAGCTCACGCCGCCGTCCCACGGCGAGGCGCATGAGGCGGGCGGCCAGCGGCGCCAACGGGAGCAGCAGGAAGCCCGGAGCGGCCAGCACGGCGGCCGCTCCTCGGGCCCGCCCCCGCCCCCGGCGGTCAGGGCGGTGACGCGGTCCGCCCCCCCACCCGGAGCGCAGCCACCAGTCCGAGGCCAGGGCGACGAACCCCACCGTGGTCACGGCCAGGGTGGAGACCAGGATGTCCTGGCTCTTGACGTGGCTCAGCTCGTGGGCCAGCACGCCCTCGAGCTCGATGCGGCTCATCGAGGCCAGCAGGCCGGTCGTCACCGCCACCGCCGCGTGACGGGGATCTCGGCCGGTGGCAAAGGCATTGAGGGCGTCGTCCTCGATCACGTACACCGCCGGCTTCGGCAGGCCGGCGGCGACGCAGAGTCCCTCCACCAGGTTGTGCAGGCGAGCGTGCTCGGTGGGGTCGGCGGGCCGAGCGTGGCTCAGCCCCAACGCCACCGCGTCCGATCGCCAGTACGCGGCCAGGGCCGTGGCGGCGGCCACCACCAGCGCCGCCAGGAGCCCGGCGATGCCCCCGCCGGCCACGAGGTTGACGACGGACGCCACCGCCGCCACGGCCACGACGAAGGCAGCCAGGAGCAGGGCCGAGCGACGCTTGTTGGCGTTGACCTGATCCAGCAACGACGGCGCTCAGGACGCCACGGCGGCTGATCGTCGGTGTCGGCCCACGGGCCCATGATACGGCCGGCCACCGGACTGGCCCATTCCGGGTAGAGCCGAGGAGCCGTCGGGTCAGCGGCCGGCGACGGCGGCCTCGTACAGCTGCACGTACCGCGCCGTCAGCCGGTCGATCGAGAACTCGGCGGCGCGGGCCTCACCGGCGCCCACCAGCTCCTCGACCAAGGCCGGGTCGGTCAACACCCGGCGCAGGGCGGCGGCCAGGGCCTCGGGGTCGCCGGGGGCGACCAGCACCCCATGGCGGCCGGGGAGGGCGACGTTCCGATAGCCGGGCAGGTCACTGGCCACGATCGGGGTCTCGGCCGCCATCGCCTCCAAGAGCACGACGCCGAAGGACTCGCCGTGCAGCGACGGCGCGCACAGCACGTCCGCTCCACGCATCCGCGAGGCCGCCTCGCCGTCGCCGATCCGCCCGAGCCACTCGACTCGGGGGTCGTCCTTGGCCCGGGCCCGCAGCTCCGCCGTCTGGGGGCCCTCCCCGGCCACCCACAAGCGGGTCTCCCCCGGGAGCCGGGACATGGCCCGGATGAGCACGTCGAGGCCCTTGCGGGGCTCGTGCCGGCCGATGAAGAACACGGTGGGGCCAGCCGTGGGCCACGGTGTGGCCTTGGCGAAACGCTCCACGTCGATGCCGTTGAACAGCACCTCGTACTCCCCGCCCAGGGCCCTTGCCGCCGTGTCCCGGGCGTCCTCGGAGACGGTGCAGCGCCGGTCCAACCGCCGAGCAAGCCGTGCCACTGCAGGCCGGAGCACGGCGTAGGCCGCGCTCCTGCCCGCCCGGTGGAAGGTGCCGATCAGCGGCCGGTCGCTGAAGATCAAGCTGGTGAGGGTGGGCCCCGGGCACAGGGGCTCGTGAAGGTGCACCACGTCGAAGTCCTCGTCGCGGAGGGCCCGGATGGTCCGAAGGGCGCAGGCCGGGTCCGGCGCCAAGGGGGCCACCGAGCCGTTGGCGGCCAAGGGCACGGAGTTGCCCAGCGCAGTCACGCCGCCGTCGGGCGGCGCTCCGTCACAGGGGGCGAGGACACGCGCGTGGTGCCCGAGGGCCCTCAGGGCGCGGGCCTGGGCCAGCACCTGGCCCTGCACGCCGCCCGGGTGCGTCAGGCTGTATGGGCAGACCAGGCCGATGCGCACCACGCTCACGGTAGCGTCGGGCGGCGTCGGCGGCCGGCCCGCCGGGTGCCCGGAACGTGGCCACCCACCGCCCCGAGCGTCTCAGCGGCCGTACCCCGGATCGCTGGGCCAGTTGGGCTGGAGCAGGTGCCATTGCTCGGGGGCTCGGCGGATGAGCGCTTCGAACTCGGTGGCCAGCAGCTGGGTGATGCGGCCGACCTCGTCGCGGAAGCTCCCCACCCGCTCCAGCGACAACGGAGGGCGGACGACCCCGTGGTGGCCTCGCCGGCCCTCGAAGTACACCGCCGTCGGGAGGATGGCCGCACCGGTGCGCAGGGCGAGGGTGGCCGGACCGCTCGGCATGGTGGTGGTCTCCCCGAACAGCTCGACCTTCACCCCGGTGCCGAGGATGTCGCGGTCACAGAGGAGCCCGACGATGCCTCCTTGGCGGAGCCGGCGCAGGACCGCCGTGCCCGCTTCGGGGCCGAGGGCGACGAGGTCGAGCCCGAGGGACCGTCGAGCTCGCGAGAACCAGGCGAACAGCTCCGGGGGCTCCACGGGCTCGGCGACGACCATGGTGCGGTGACCCATCGACGCGAACCAGGCGCCGCCGAAGTCCCAGGCTCCCACATGGGGCATCGCCATGATGACGCCCCTCCCGGCGGCCAGCGCCTTCTCCAGGTGCTCCAACCCCTCGTGCGACATGTGGGCGTCGAGCTCGGCCGCTCCGGTGCCGGGCAGCCGGAACGACTCCCGCCAGTAGCGGGCGTACGAGACGAACACCTGCGTGGCCTGGCGTTCGAGGGCGGACGGCGCCAGCCCCGGTCCGTGGATGCGGCGAAGGTGGAGGCGGGCTTGCGCTCGCCGCTCCCGCAGCAGGCGGGAACAGGCCAGGCCCAGGCCGTCGAAGACCACCTCGGCGACCGGACCGGGAAGGGCTCGGGCCAGGGCCGAGGCGCCGCGGTAGGCGAGGTAGGGGCCCAGCGAGATCAGCCGGTGGATTCCGGCCCGGAGGGCACCGGGCCGCTCGGGACGAGCCGTCAGGGTCGGGTGCCCGCCCGCCGGCGCCGGCGCCGATCGTGGCGGCGGGCCCGCCACGCCCCCCGCCGGCGGGAGCGGTGCTCCTGATGGGCCGCGAGGTCGCGCCAGGCCCGCCAGCGGGCGTCGAGGCCGGGGCGCTGCGGGCGAGCGGGCCGCTCCACGCTGGCCAGGCTCCACACCTTGAAGAACCGCTGCACGGCCGTCACCAGGGTGAGGGCCAGCGTCAGCCACAGCACCGGGACCAGGATCACGGAGAAGGCCAGCCCGACGGAGAGGGCGATGAGGCGCTCGGCCCGCTCCATGAGCCCGCCCTTGGCCGAGTAGCCGAGGGACTCGGCCTTGGCTCGTTGGTAAGAGACCAGGGAGGACACGCCCAGCACGGCGAAGGGCAGCATGGCGGCGTGGGCGCCGTGCTCCGACGCCAGGTACCAGCCGATCCCGCCCAGGATCAGCGAGTCGGTGACGCGGTCGGACACCGAGTCGAAGAAGGCTCCTCTCGGCCCGGCCGTGCCGGAGGCCTTGGCCACGGGACCGTCGAGCAGGTCGGGCAGCGCCGACGCGCCCAGCAGCACCAGGCCGAGGCCCAGCCGGCCGGCGCCGATGGCGACGGCGGTCGCCACCGCCATCACCAGGCCCACGGCGGTGAGCTGGTCAGCGGTGATGCCGGTGCGGCGTATGGCGGAACCCACGGGCCCGGTGGCCCGGTCCACGCTCGCCCGCCAGCGTCCGTCGAACAAGGTCTGGCTCCTCGAGAGGCGCAGTGTCGGTCTTCAACGCTACCACCGGGGGTCGATAGGCTCGTCCATCACCGAACACCGAGGCTTTCGAGCGAGGTGCAGCCGTGAAGAGCTTCCCGCCCCAGAAGATCCGCAACGTCGCCGTGGTCGGCCACGGGGGGGCGGGCAAGACCACCCTCACCGAGGCCCTGCTCCATCACTCCGGAGCGGTGAGTCGTCAGGGCCGGGTGGAGGACGGCACCACGACCACCGACTTTGACCCCGAGGAGGTCAAGCGCAGGATCTCCGTGTCGGTGGCCCTGGCCCCGGTCGAGCACGACGGGCACAAGATCAACCTGCTCGACTGCCCGGGCTACGCCGACTTCCTCGCCGACGTCGAGGCCGCCCTCGGCGTGGCCGACCTGGCCGTGTTCGTGGTGAGCGCGGTGGAGGGGGTGGAGGTCCAAACCGAGGTGGTGTGGAAGCTGGCCGCCGCCCGCGGCCTGCCGCGCATGGTGTTCGTGAACAAGCTCGACCGCGAGCGAGCCAGCTTCGACCGCACCCTCGAGCAGCTGTCCGACATGTTCGGGGCCGGCATCGCCCCGCTCGAGCTGCCCATCGGCGAGGAGCAGGGCTTCCGCGGCGTGGCCGACCTCCTGACCGACACCGCCATCACCTACGAGACCGGCACGGCACGGGCCGGTGACATCCCGGACGACATGGAGCCGCGGGAGCGAGAGGTGCACGAGAGCCTGGTGGAGGGGATCGTGGTCGGCGACGACGACATGATGGAGCGCTACCTGGAGGGCGAGACGCCCAGTCCCAAGGAGCTCGAGGACACCCTGGCCAAGGGGGTGGCGGCCGCTCAGGTCTTCCCCGTGGTGTGCGGGTCGGCGACCAAGGGCATCGCCGTCGACCGGCTGGCCCAGTTCATCTGCGAGATCGGGACGTCCCCGGTCGACCGGCCTCCCGCGGTGGTGGAGGCGGGTGGCGGCACCCAGGAGGTGGCGTGCGACCCGGCCGGGCCCCCGCTGGTGCAGGTGTGGAAGACGATGGCCGATCCCTACGTGGGCAAGATCTCGCTGTTCAAGGTGGTCTCCGGCACGGTGAAGCCGGACACCGTGCTCACCAACCCGCGGACCCACAGCGACGAGCGGCTGCACTCGCTGTTCACCCTCCGGGGCAAGGAGCAGGAGCCGGTGCCCCAGGTGCCGGCCGGCGACATCGCCGCCGTGGCCAAGCTGGGCAGCACCACCACCGGTGACACGTTGGCCCCCAAGGGCACGCCGGTTCGCCTGCCGGCGCCCGAGACGCCCCGGCCCGTGCTGTCCGTCGCCATCAGGCCCAAGTCCAAGGGCGACGAGGACAAGCTGATGACGGCCCTGCACAAGCTGCGGGAAGAGGATCCCTCGCTGGTCGTCCAGCGCGATGACGAGACGCACCAGACGCTGCTGGCCGGCATGGGCGAGACCCACCTGGCCATCGTCACCGAGCGGCTGCAGCGCAAGTTCTCGGTGGAGATCGAGACCGAAGACGTCCAGGTCCCGTACCGGGAGACCATCACGGCCCGGGCCGAGGCCGAGGGCAAGTACAAGAAGCAGACCGGCGGCCACGGCCAGTTCGGTGTGGCCAACATCGTGGTGGAGCCCCTCGAGCGCGGAGCCGGCTTCCAGTTCGAGGACAAGATCGTGGGCGGTGCCATCCCCCGCCAGTTCATCCCCGCCGTGGAGAAGGGGATCGTCGAGGCCATGGAACGCGGCGGCGTCCACGGCTTCCCGGTGGTGGACGTGAAGGTGACGCTGGTCGACGGGAAGTACCACTCGGTCGACTCGTCCGAGATGAGCTTCAAGATGGCCGGCTCCCTCGGCTTCCACGAGGCCATGGCCAAGGCCGGGCCGATCATCCTCGAGCCCGTGTCCCTCCTGGAGGTCACCGTGCCGGCCGCCTACCAAGGCGATGTGATGGGCGACCTCAACGCCAGGAGGGGTCGGGTCCAAGGAACCGAGTCCGGCAACGACGGTGAGCAGGTGGTCGTGGCCACCGTGCCCACCTCGGAGGTCTTGCGCTATGCCATCGATCTGCGATCGCTCACGGGTGGGCGTGGCCGCTTCACCCTCCGCCACGACCACTACGAGCCGCTCCCCGCGCACCTCGCCGCCAAGGTGACGGGGAAGCGGGAGTGACGCTCAGCACCCAGCGTCTCCCGCCCGAGCCCACCAGCGCCGGGCGAGCCCGCCGCCTCGTCGCCGACGCCCTGGTCACCTCGGGCCACGAGGACCTGGTGGAGGCGGCGACGCTGCTGGTCAGCGAGGTGGTCACCAACGCCGTGCTGCACGCGGGGACCGACATCGTGCTTCGCTGCCGGACCAGCGCGGACCTGGTGCGGGTCGAGGTGGCCGACAGCTCGCCGGTCAGGCCGGGGCTGCGGAACTACGACGAGGAGGCGACCACCGGCCGGGGCCTCGAGCTGGTCGACCTGCTGGCCAGCGCCTGGGGGGTCGACCCCCGACGGGACGGCAAGACGCTGTGGTTCGAGCTCGGCTCCGTGGTTGACCAGGGGGGTTCGGGCGCCGCCGCCCCCCTGCCCGGCGAGGCGGCTGCCGACGTCCCTGGGTACCGGGTTCAGCTGCTCTCCCTCCCGGTGGCGCTGGTCGGGGCCACGGTGCAAAGCGGTGACGCGCTGCTCCGAGAGCGGGCGCTCCTGGCCCTCGGTGACGAGCCCACGGTCACCGTGCCGGCGGACTGGCGGACCCCGGGCCTGGACCTCACGCCCATCCTCGCCGCCCTGGAGGACGCCGCCGCCGACGGGAAGGCCACCATCGACCTGGAGGTGGCGTTCCCCGAGGGCAGCGGACCGGCGGCGCTCGAGCGCCTGGCCCTCGTCGACGAGGCCGAGCGCCTGGCCGCCGCGGGCTTGCTCCTCTCGCCCCCGTCGCTCCCCGAGGTCGGCCTCTGCCGTCGCTGGCTGCTCGGCCAGATCGCCCTGCAGGCCGAAGGGGGCGAGCCCGAGCCCTGGGAGCTGCCACCTCCCCTGGAACCGGCCCGCGACGCGGCCACGCTCTCCCCCACCGAATGCGCCCGGCTGGCGGCGATCCCGGGAGGTGTCGTCGTGGCCGACGACGCCAACCGCATCATCTACGTGAACGCCGCCGCCGCCGAGCTCCTCGGGTGGGACGAGGGCGACCTGGCCGGCCGGCGGCTGACCACGATCATCCCACCGCAGCTGCGCGAGGCGCATCTGGCCGGCTACACCCGCTACCAGCTGACCGGAGAGGCGCGGCTCATGGGCCGTTCGGTGCGCGTCCCCGCACTGCGGCGGGACGGGTCCAGCGTCGAGGTGGATCTCACCATCGACCAGCTCCCGTCGGCGGGCGGGCGTACCGCGTTCCGAGCCGGGCTGCGCCCGGCCTGATCGGCGAATCACGAGACCAGCGCCCGTCGCGCTCAAGCTCGCCCAAGCCGCCGCCGAGATCAAACCATGGCCGGCAGCCCGGGATCAGCGGTCGAGCGTGAGGCGGCCGAGGACCACCGGGAAGGCGTCGCCCTCGGCGGCCTGTGGGCCCGGCAGTGGGCGACGGGCGAGGACTTGCGGGACGTCGTGGCCAGAGCCCTCGCCGAGCGGTGGGTGGACGGTCCCGCCGACTCCCTCGCCGACACCAGGTGGTGGATCGACCTGGGGGCGGCCCACCTCGCCGGCATCCCCTCGGTGCGTGACCTCCTGGCCCGGCCGGAAGGCCGGCCACGCCCGCTGTGGGCCTACGCCTTCGTCGACGGCTTCGTGGAAGGGGCCGCCCTCGTGCTGGGCGATGTTCGACCGAGCGCGCCGTAGGTAGCCCTCGCGCCGCTCGTGCACGGCCCGGTGGACGGCCCGCTCAGCGCAGCTGCGACCAGTCCTCGGGGTTGTCCTCGACGAAGTGGGCCACCACACCGCCGTCGACGCCGTCGACCAGGACGAGGCCCCGCCGAGCGGGCGGGTCCTCCGCCGAGTAGAGCAGGATTCGCCAGGTGGGGCGGCTCCGGAGCCCCCGCCAGCCGAGCTGCGCCGACGCGTGGCCCACCGGGAAGCCGACCCGGCGGGAGGCGCTGACGAGGGCGTCCGTCTCCCGAACGGCCAGGCGCCAGCCGGCGGCCAGATGGAAGGCCCCGATGACGCCCAGCAGGGCGGCGCCCAAGAGCAGGCCGCCGTTCACCAGCACACCGCCGGTGCCCCGCGCCACCCAGAGGGCGGCGCACCCCGCCGCCGTGGCCAGGTAGATGACCCCCGGGATGCGCCGGCGGCTGTTGTCCGGAAAGGTGTAGGGGCCGACGTAGCCGGTGACGTCGAGGTCGGCAGGAAGCTCGTCCCCCTGCTCAACGGCCATCGGCTCCACGGTAGCGGCCGACTTCTCCGTCACCTCGGCCAAGCGGCCCGCAGCTTCTCGTGCGTGTCGGGGAGAGACTCCGGGATCACCCGGGTCTCGGCCACCGAGGTCATGAAGTTGGTGTCGCCGTCCCAGCGGGGCAGCACGTGCACGTGGAAGTGCCCGAGCACCCCGGCGCCGGCCACCCGGCCGAGGTTGGCACCCACGTTGATCCCCTGGGGGCCGTAGGCCGCCTTGAGGGCACGAACGGCGCTGGCCAGGCCGGCCCACAGCTCGGCCGCCTCCTCCCCCGCCACCTCCTCGAGCTCGCCCACGTGGCGCACGGGCAGGACCATGAGGTGGCCGCTGGTATAGGGGAAGGCGTTCAGCACGGCGGCGCAGCGCTCCCCCCGCCACACGACGTGGCTGTCGGCCTCGAGCACCCCGCACAGCACACAGCCGTCCTCTTCCTCGCCGGCCGACGACACGTAGTCGGTGCGCCATCCCGCCCACAGCCGGCCGAGGGTCACGGACGGGGCAGCCGGCCGTCGACCTCGGCCCGAAGGCGGCTGACGAAGGCGTCCAAGGGAACGCCCCTTTGGGGCCGGTCCTGGCCTCTGGCGTTCACGCCCACCGTCCCGGCCTTGGCGTCTTCGTCGCCCACGACGAGCACGTACGGGACCTTGTCGAGCTTGGCCCTGCGGATCCGAGCTCCGAGGGGCTCGTCGGCTGGTGCCCACTCGGCCCGGAACCCCTCCGACCGCAGGCGCTCGCCGATGGCCCGCGCCAGCTCGTCGTGGTCGTTTCGCACCCCGAGGACGCCAGCCTGGACCGGTGCCAGCCAGGTGGGCAGGTTGCCGGCGGTGTGCTCGAGCAGCACCCCGAAGAAGCGCTCGACGGAGCCGAACAGCGCCCGGTGGATCACCCGAGGGCGATGCCGGGCGTTGTCGGCGCCGACGTACTCGAGGTCGAAGCGCTGGGGGAGTTGGAAGTCGACCTGGAGCGTCGAGAGCTGCCAGCGCCGGCCGATGGCGTCTCGCACGTGCACGTCGATCTTGGGCGCATAGAACGCGCCTTCTCCCTCCGCCACCCGGTAGGGGACGCCCGTCGCCTCGAGGGCGCGACGCAGGGCGTCGGTCGCCTCGTCCCAGTCGGCCGGGTCACCCACGAACTTCTCGGGCCTCGTGGCCAGCTCGGCCTCGAAGTCCTCGAGGCCGAAGGCCCGCAGAAGGTCGAGCACGAAGCGGAGAAGGCTCTCGAGCTCGGGCCCGAGCTGCTCGGGGGTGCAGAAGATGTGCGAGTCGTCCTGGGTGATGCCCCGGACCCGGAGGAGCCCCTGGATGACCCCGGAGCGCTCGAAGCGGTACACGGTTCCGAACTCGAACAGCCGCAGCGGCAGGTCTCGGTACGAGCGCTGGCGGGACCGGTAGATCAGCATGTGCATCGGGCAGTTCATGGGCTTGGGGTAGTACGTCGCCCCCTCCATCTCCATGGGGGGGTACATCCCCTCGGCGTACCACTCGAGGTGCCCGGACGTCTCGAAGAGGCTGGCCTTGGCCAGGTGCGGTGTCCACACGAACTGGTAGCCGGCGGCCTCGTGCTCGGCCCGCGAGTAGTCCTCCATGAGCTTTCGCACCAGCCCGCCCTTGGGGTGGAACACGGGCAGGCCGCCGCCGACCTCCGGCGGGAAGTGGAAGAGGTCGAGCTCCACGCCCAGCCGGCGGTGATCTCGCCGCTCCGCCTCCTCCAGGTGATGCAGGTGCTCCTTCAGCGCCTTGTCCGACTCCCACGCCGTGCCGTAGATGCGCTGCAGCTGGGGGTTTCGCTCGTCGCCCCGCCAGTAGGCGCCGGCCACCCGCATCAGCTTGAACGAGCCGAGGGTGTTGGTGGTCGGCACGTGCGGGCCCCGGCAGAGGTCGACGAAGGCAGCCGTGTTGCGGTACGCAGTCACCTCCGTCCCCCCGGCGCCCTCGCCGGGATCGACGCCCTCGATGATCTCCACCTTGTAGGGCTGGTCGGCGAAGAGGGCCAGCCCCTCCTCCCTCGTCATCTCCTCGCGGGCGAAGGGCTGGCCCTCGGCCACGATCTCGCGCATGCGGGCCTCGATGCGCTCGAGGTCCTCGTCGCTGAAGCGGGCGCCGCCGGGAAGCTCGAAGTCGTAGTAGAAGCCGTTGTCGATGGGGGGGCCGATGGCGAACTTGGCCCCCGGCCACAGCTGGAGGACGGCCTGGGCCATCACGTGGGCCGTGGAGTGGCGCAGGATGTGGCGGCCCTCGTCGGAGCCTTGGGTGATGATGGCCACCGAGGCGCCGTCGGGGAGCGGCGTGGACAGGTCGACCTGGTCACCGTCCACCGTGGCGGCCACGGCGGAGCGGGCCAGGCCGGGGCCGATGGCCTCGGCCAGGTCGGCGGCCGTGGCACCGGCGGGCAGCTGCTTGGTGGAGCCGTCGGGAAGCGAGATCGTCAACTGGTCGGCCACAGCGGGCGAGAGTACTGCGGCGCAAAACGCCGACCAGCCCGATTGCAGTGGCGACCGGAGCGTTCTAGAAGGTGACGGTGGAGTTATTGGAGCACCGAGAGCCGGTCCTCTCGCACACCTTGTAGGTGTAGGTCGCCGGACCGGTACCGCTCAGGTTGTGGGTGTCGGACCCGTCGTTGGCCGTGATGGAGACCCGAGCTCCGTTCCGGTAGACGTCCACGTACGAACCGCCGGCGCCGCTCCAGGCCAGCTTCACGGTGTGGTACTTGCCGTAACGGAGGGAGCCGGTCGCGGTCAGGGCCAAACCGGACGGCGGTGGGGAGCCAGCGGGGGGCGGGGGGGCGGAGACGGTGACCGACCTGCTGGCCGTGTTGGTGGCGCCGGCGTTGTCGGTCACCTTCAGGCTGACCGTGTAGGTGCCGGCTGCGGCGTACGTGCGCGACGGGTTCTGGGCGGTGGAGGTGGCGGCGTCACCGAAGCCCCAGCTCCAGCCGGTGATGGAGCCGTCCGAGTCCGTGCTGGTGTCCGTGAAGCCACAGGTCAGCCCCGTGCAGGAGAAGTTGAAGCCGGCCGTCGGCGCCTGGTTCGACGGCGGCCCCGGCTCCGTGCCACCCCCGTCGGCCGCCACGTCGACCAGCTTCTCCTTCACGCCGTCGGGGTCGTCGCCGTTGGCCCAGTCGGTGCTCCCCGTGCCGGTCAGCTGGCTCCGCACCTGGGCGGGCGTCGCGCCCGGCTGCGCCCGCTTGTACAGGGCGGCAGCGCCGGCCACGTGGGGGGTGGCCATCGAGGTGCCGCTCATGGTGGCGTAACCCCCATCCTTGGCCGTGGACCGTATGCACCTGCCGGGAGCGATGAGGTCCACGTCGGCTCCGTGGTTGGAGAAGCCGGCGAAGGTGTCGTCGACGTCGAAGCTGCAGGTGGACGGCCCGAGCCCACCGGCCAAGCCGTCGAAGTCGGCCAGGGCCGAGACGGTGAGCACCTCGTCGTAGGCGGCGGGCACCGATCCGCTGGCGTTCACGCCCTCGTTCCCGGCCGCCACGGCGTAGGTGGTGCCGGCCGTCACCGAGTTGCAGATGGCCTGGTGCAAGGAGCTGGACGAGCAGCTGCCGTCGCTGCCACTGCCGGAAAGGCTGACGTTGGCCACCTCGATGGAGGTGTTCCGAGTTACCCAGTCGATGCCGCAGATGACCGATGACCAGCTGCCGGACCCCGTGTTGTCGAGCACGCGAACGGCATGGAGACGGGCGCCGGGGGCCACCCCCACCACGCCGCTGCCGTCGTCCTTGGCGGCAACGATGCCGGCCACGTGCGTCCCGTGCCCATTGCCGTCGTCGTTGGTCGGTCCGTCACTGCAGTTGGTGCCGCCCACCACGTTGAGGTCCGGATGGTCGAGGTCGATCGGTGTCGAGGACGGCCACGTCGATGTCCACGCTCCCCGTGCCGTCGCCCGAGGCCGCCGTGCTGCGTTGGTCACCGATTCGCTGGACACCCGTGGGGATGGTCTGAGCCGTGGCCCGCACCGTCCTGTCCACCTCGACGCGGGCGACGCGGGGGTCCTGCGCCAGCCTGCGGGCGGCCTCGGCGGTCATGCGAGCGGCGTAGCCCCGCAGAGCGGCGGTGTACACGTGGCGCGTCTCGGACCTGTAGTCCCGCCGATGCTCGTCGGCGACCGCCCGCGGGTCCTCGCGAGGCCTGAGGACCACGATGTAGGTCTTCGTGGGCGGACCGACCTGTCCGCTGGCCGGCGCGACGGGCAGGAAGGCGCCGCCGCCAGCCCGGGCGCCAGCCGGGCGGCAGGCTGGCGCGATGATGCGCCCGATGGGTGACCGTTTCGAGTACCGGGACGTGCGGGTCGACGGTGACGACGGGCCCATCGTGTCGGGGTTCTGGGCCCGCGTTCCAGCCACCGGGCTCACCGCCATGATCGGTCCCTCGGGGGCGGGGAAGACGACCCTGCTGCGGTTGCTCAACCGCCTCGACGACCCCGACGGGGGTGAGGTTCTCCTCGACGGCGTGGACGTACGCCGCTACGACGTGCTGGCCCTTCGGCGGCGGGTCCAGCACGTGGGCCAGGTGCCGGTCCCGTTCCCAGGCAGCGTGGCCGACAACCTGGGGCCCGGCGCCGAGGCCCTCTTGGCCCGTGTGGGCCTCCCGCCTGCCCTCGCCTGGCGGGAGGCCGACCGCCTCTCGGTGGGCGAGGCCCAGCGGCTCTGCCTGGCCCGCGCCCTCGGCGTCGGCCCCGACGTCCTCGCCCTCGACGAGCCCACCTCGGCCCTCGACGCCCGCTCCAAGGCCGGCGTCGAGGCCCTCGTCCGGTCTCTGGCCGACGACGGGCTCACCGTGGTGATGGTGACCCACGACCCGCGCCAGGGCAGCGAGCTGGCCGATCACGTGATCACCGTGCCGGCGCCTGGCGGCTGACGAAGAGGAGCCTGGTGCAAGACCTGAGCGGCGCCATCGGGTACCCGGAGGTGGCCCTGTCTCTGGCCCTCGTCGCGATGGCGGCCGCCGTCTCGCGGCTGCGGGAGGTCCGGCTCGAGCACGAGATGGCCGTGGCCACCCTGCGCTCGTTCGTGCAGCTCTTGGCCGTCGGCTACGTGCTGGCCTTCGTCTTCGACGGGCGAGGCGCCCTCACCGCGGTGGTCCTCGCCGTCATGGTGGTCACGGCCAGCCTCACCAGCGCCGCCCGGGCCCGCCGAGTGCCTGGTTCACGTCTGATCGCGGCCGCCTCCGTCGCCGCCGCCACCGCCGCCACGCTGGGGGTTCTGGCCGGGCTGCGCATCGTGCCCGTCGACGCCAGGGCCGTCATCCCGCTGGGCTCCATGGTCATCTCCAACGCCATGAACACGTGCTCGCTGGTGATGACCCGGATGCACGACGACCTCGCCTCTCACCGCCGGGAGGTGGAGGCCCGTCTGAGCCTGGGCCAGACGGCGCACCAAGCGTCGCTTCCCTGGCATCGCGCCGCCCTCCGGAGCGGCATGCTGCCCATCGTGGACAACACCAAGGTCGTCGGGCTGGTGGCCCTGCCCGGGGTGATGACCGGGATGATCCTCGCCGGTGCTCCGCCCCTCGCCGCCATCCGCCTCCAGCTGGTGGTGATGTACATGATCCTTGCAGGCAATGCCTTCGCCGCCCTGGTGACCGGCGAGCTCAGCGTCCGGCGCCTGTTCACCTCCGACCACCAGCTGGCCCGCTCCCTCCGGCGAGCGCCGTCCTGACCGACCGGCTTGCTCAGGCCACCCCCAGCAGGCGGGCCGCCTCCGAGACCCCGCGGCCGGCGCCAGCGGCGTCGTCGACGGCAGCCAGGGCGGCCACCGTGTCGAGGTCGTCGTCGAGCGCCTCTCGCACCTGGGCCAGGGCGCCGGCACCCGGTCCAGCCGCCCGCCACCGCTCGAGACGGGCGGTGGCGGGGGCCATCTGGGCGTGGTCCCACTCCCACGAATCCCGGTAGCGATGGGCCAGGAGGGCGAGGCGTACGGCCGCCGCCTCGCACTCCTTGAGCAGATCGCTCACGAACACCAGGTTGCCTAGGGACTTGGACATCTTCTCGGGACCGAGACGGACCATGCCCACGTGCATCCAATGCCGCACGAACCTCGCGCCCGTGGCCGCCTCGGACTGGGCCGCCTCGCACTCGTGGTGCGGGAAGATCAGGTCCGTGCCCCCGCCGTGGAGGTCGATGGTCGTGCCCAGCTCCCGCATGGCCAGGGCCGAGCACTCGATGTGCCAGCCTGGGCGCCCCGGGCCCCACAACGACTCCCAGAACGGCTCGTCCGGCGCCGAGGGCTGCCACAGCACGAAGTCGAGGGGGTCCCGCTTGTTGGGGTCGTCGGGGTGGCCGCCCCGCTGGCGGGCCAGCTCGAGCATCTCGTGGCGCGACAGGTGGCTCACCTGGCCGAAGCGCTCGAAGGAACCGATGTCGAAGTAGACGGCGGGGCCGGCCTGATAGGCGTGGCCCCGGTCGAGGACCATCTCGATGAACCGCAAGATGTCGGGGATGGCCGAGGTGGCGCGGGGCTCGCTGAAGGGCGGCAGCAGGCCCAGCGCGTCCATGTCGGCGTCGAAGCGGGCCATCTCCTCCACCGCCAGGTCGAGGTAGTGGACGCCGAGCTGGCGAGCCTTGCGCAGGATGTCGTCGTCGACGTCGGTGACGTTGCGCACGCAGCGGGTCTCGTGGCCGAGGTCACGTAGACGACGCTGGAGCACGTCGTAGGTCACGTAGGTTGCGGCATGGCCCAGGTGGGCGGCGTCGTAGGGCGTGATGCCGCAGGTGTACATCGTCACCACCCGACCCGGCTCGAACGGCACCACCGCCTGGCGGGCCGTGTCGTAGAGCCTCACCGGTCGCGCCCGCTCGTGGGCATGGGCCAGGTCGCGCTCACCCGATGTCGATGCCGGTGAACCGCACCGCCGCTCGCGTCCGGTAGCGGACGTTGAGCTGCAGGAGCACGGCGGTGATGGCCTCGATGGGAGCGGCGTTGGACAGCGAGCCGGCGTTGAGCGGTCGCAGGTCGGGGATCAGGTCGACCAGCTCGGCCGTCACCGCGAACGCCGAGGGGTGGTCCGAGCAGATCAGCACGTCGCTCTCCACCGGCTGAGACAGGTTGGCCAGAGCCTTCGCCGGCAGGTGATGGAACGCGGCAGCCACCCGGGCCCCGGGCACGGCGCTCTGCACGTGGGCGGCGACTGAGCCGCGGGGGGGGACGAGGGGCTCGAACTCGTCGCCCATCTTGGTCAGGGCGTTGGCCATGGAGACGACGACCTTGCCCTCGAGCTGCTTGGCCACCGAGGTCACGGTGGCCGCCGCCGCGTCCCAGGGCGTGGCCACGACCACGACGTCGGCGTCGGCGGCGTCCACGTTCGTGCCCGGCTCGAGAGGCAGCTCCCTTCCTGGCCAGCGCTCGGCGACGGCGGCGCAGACGTCGTCGGCGCGGTCCTTGGAGCGGGAGCCGATGACGACGTCCACCCCGACGGAGGCCAGTCGGGCGGCGAGGCCGCTGCCGGCCGGGCCCGTGCCTCCCAGAACACCGACGCGCATGGGCGAGGAGGCTAGTGGGCGGGCTCGGCGACACCTCTCAGGGTGAGCTGAGATCGCCCATCACGGCTTCCCCGAGCGCCTTGGTGGCTCGGCGGTTCAGCTCGGCGCCGGCCACCGCCCCGGCCAGCAACGGGGCCAGCGCCGAGAGGTTGCGGCCCAGGCGGCCGGCCAGTCGCCGTCGGACCAGCCTCACGGCCTGGTCGCGAGCACCGCGTCCCAGGGCCTCGGACAGGCCCCCGGGGTGGGCCAGCGTGGTCGGGCTCACTCCCCGCCGCTCGGCCCACGCCTGCAGCAGGGCCAGGCTCCGGTCGCCCCGTGAGCCGGTCACCGGACGGCCGTACGCCTCGTGCAGCTCGGCGACCAGCTTGAGCTCGACGGCCGCCACCGCCACCGTCTCGGCGACGAGCTCGAAGGGGATGGCCAGCCAGGCCGGAGGGGCCAGCTCGTGAACGGCCACCAGCCCGCCGGCGGCGGCCCCGAAGGCGGCCGACGTCCGGCTGGCCGCCCTCACCAGCTCGGCCGCCAGTGCCGCTCCCTGTCGGCCGCCGTGGTGGGCCTGGAGCGTGGCCAGGTCGCGAACAGGGATGCGAGGGGCGTTGTCCACCAGCCACTCGGCTGCCCAGCGCCCCGTGGCCACGGCCCCCGCCCCGGCGGCTCGGGCCGACGCCGACATGGCCCGGGCCAGGGCGGCGAGGGCCTGGCGGTCGCCCTCGCCGGACAGGGCCCGGGCGACGTCGTCCTCCTCCGGGGGCAACGCTGGCTCAGCAGTACCGTGCGACCGTCGGGTACGGGTTCACCGGGGCGCCCCCGCCTGGGTGGATCTCGAAGTGCAGGTGGGTGGGGCCTCCCCGGGCGTTGCCACTGTTGCCCACGTAGCCGATGACCGTCCCCGCGCTCACCCTTCCGCTGGCTCCGCTGAGGCGATCGAGGTGGGTGCCGAAGTAGGTGTTGCCGTCGTTGCCGCTGAGGTAGTACGAGATGCCGCCGAGGCCGGAGCTGTGAGGCCGCACGTTGCCCCCCACGTTGGCCACCACCGGTGTCCCGCGGGGCGAGAGGATGTCGTTGCCCTGGTGGCGGCGGCCGCCCGAGCGGGGCTGGCCCCAGTCGTTGCTGAAGGCGCGGGGGCCCTGCACGGGGCAGACCCACTCGCCGGAGCCGATGACCCTCGGGACCGAGGCGGGCAGGCCCACCGGTACCCGCGCCGGCGGCCGCGGGGCGGGCACCGCCCGGC
>JALYHF010000271.1 GCA_030776745.1 Actinomycetota bacterium
TACCGGCCACGGTGACGGGTTCCTCGACGAACCAGGTGCGGTCGTAGCCGGCCGACAACCGGGACACGAGCTGCTGGGGTCGCTGCCAGACGAAGGTCCAGCGGAGGTGGGACAGCACGACGAGCTCTGGCGACATCGGTGGATGCTCCGTTCGATTCGACATAGAGGGGCTGCAGGGCTGGAGTAGGGCTCGCAGAAGGGTGAGGCGCGGCGCGCCGCTGAGCAGTGAGGTACGACGAAGTCCCGCTACCCCGGGGAAGGCCAGGTCAACCCTCAGGGGGCGGGCCACCGCGCTCGCCGGCGTCCGTGCGTGTGCTGCCGTGAGTGGTGGGCCTTCACCGGAGCGTCTCCTGGAGCTTGCGCATCAGGTCCGGTGCAAGCGAGCGCCGGGTGACGGCGACGGCGGGCGGCGCGAAGATGGGGCGAGCTGCGGGAGCAGGAGAAGTTGGCAGCGCGCCGCCGCCGCCACACCCGTGTCGGAGGATGTCTGTGACCAGGACCAGGAGCCTGATGAGCGAGCGGGCCGGACTCGTGGCTGTCCCCGGTTTCCCCTTCCCCGTGCAGGCCAGCTCCGGGCTCGAGGAGCGGGCGAAGGAGCTGGCGGGACGATGCGCTCGGGCCTATGGCCTCCTGGGGCACGCCTTGGCCGTCGAGCCCGAGGTCGCCGTGCTGGTGCTGTCCGAGGGCGACTGGCCCGGCGCAGGCCTGCCGTACGGGATGCCGCACTACGCCGCTGGACACCTCGTCCTCGCCGGCGGCTCCTCCCACTTCTGGCGCAGCTTCGTCCCCCTCCTGGCCCAGGCGCCTCCGGAGGACTACGCCCGGGCCTTGGAGGTCTACGGGCCGGAGCTGGAGCTGGAGCCCTTCTTCGACCTCTTGGCCGTCCACGAGCTGGGCCACGCCTTCCACGGCCAGAGCCACAGCCGCTTCACCCGGCGCTGGCTGGAGGAGACCTTCGCCAACGTCTGCCTGCACGCCTACGTGGCCGAGGTGGAGCCCGCGCTCCTGGCCGTGCTGCAGACCTTCCCGGACGTGCTCACCACCATCGACTCGAACATCTTCGCCCACCGCAGCCTGGCTGCGTTCGAGGCGGTGTACTCCAGCATGGACCCCCGCAACTACGCCTGGTACCAGTGCCACTTCCACGTGGCCGCCCGACGGGTCTACGACGCCGGCGGCATCGCTGCCCTGCAGCGGTTCTGGCGGCGGTTCGTGCTGTCCGACGACGAGCTGGGCCAGGTGTTGGCCAACGACGTCCATCCCGAGCTGGGCGCCACCCTCACCGGGTGGCCGGCGAGGTCCGAGAGGTGAGCACCGCCATGTCGCATCTGTCTCCCGGTCTGCCGGGCGTGACCGCCACCTTCGTGTTCACCGACATCGAAGGGTCCACCAAGTTGTTGGCCCGCCTCGGCGACCAGTACGCCCGAGTCCTAGAAGATCACCGGTCGCTCATCCGCCAGGCAGTGGACGACGCCGGGGGGACGGTGGTCGACACCGAAGGCGACGGCTTCTTCTTGGTCTTCCCCACCCCCTCCTCGGCCTTGCGGGCCGCCGTGGCTGCCCAGTCCTCCCTCGCGGCCCACCCCTTTGCCCACGACGTCGAGCTACGGGTGCGGATGGGCCTCCACACGGGCGAAGCGGCCGTGGCCGGGACCAGCTACCTCGGCCTGGAGGTGCACAGGGCGGCCCGGATCGCCGCCGCCGCCCACGGCGGCCAGGTCGTGGTCTCCGATGCCACTCGGGTGCTGGTCGAGGACGCGCTTCCCGACGCCGTGACCCTCAAGGACCTGGGGCATCACCGCCTGAAGGACCTCGCCCGCCCACAGCACCTGTTCCAGCTCGTCGCCCCGGGGCTGGCCTCGGCCTTCCCCGCCCTGCGCTCGCTCGACGCCCGGCCCAACAACCTGCCCAGCCAGGTGACCAGCTTCGTGGGTCGCCAGCGGGAGCGAAACGAGGTCCGCCGCCTGTTGCCGCAGTCCCGTCTGCTCACGCTCACCGGGCCCGGAGGCACCGGCAAGTCTCGCCTCGCCGTGGAGGTGGCGGGAGATCTCCTGGGCGAGTTCCCCGACGGCGTCTTCCTGGTGAAGCTGGGCGGTCTGCGCGACCCGGCGCTCATCGCCCCCACCATCGCCCAGGCCCTGGGCCTCACCGCCACCGACCGGCCCGTCCTCCAGGCGCTCAAGGACCACCTCGAGCCGCTCCGGTTGCTGCTCATCCTGGACAACTTCGAGCACCTGCTCCCTGGCGCCCCCCTGGTTCGGGAGCTGCTCGAGGCCGCGCCTCAGCTCCGTGCTCTCGTGACCAGTCGCGCCCGCCTCCACCTCTCGGGTGAACAGGAGCTGCCGGTGCCGCCCATGGAACTGCCGTGGAAGCTGCCGGAGCTGGACGTGCTGTGCCGCTGTGAAGCGGTGGCGCTGTTCACCCAGCGCGCCCGGGCCGCCGACCCGGGGTTCAACGTCACCCGAGACAACGCCGCCGCGGTGGCGGAGATCTGTGTCCGCCTCGACGGCCTGCCCCTGGCCATCGAGCTGGCCGCCGCCCGGCTCAACGTGCTCACGCCCCGGCTCTTGCTCCAGCGCATGGAGCCCTGCCTGCCCCTGCTCAGCGCCGGCCCCTGGGACATGCCCGACCGTCAACGGACGCTGCTCAACACCATCGCCTGGAGCCACGACCTTCTCGACCCCGCCGACCAGGCCCTGTTCCGGCGCCTGAGCGTGTTCTCGGGTGGCTGCACAGTGGCCGCCGTCGAGGCCGTGGTGGGCCTCGACGGGGTGGAGATGCTCGAAGGTCTGTCATCCCTGGTCGAGAAGAACCTCCTGTGGCGGGCCCGGGAGTCAGCCGACGAACCCCGTTTCGGGATGCTCGAGACCATCCGGGAGTACGCCCACGACCAGCTGGTGGAGAGCGGCGAGGCTGAGGACATGGACGCCCGCCACAGCCGGTTCTACCTCGAGTTCGCCAGCCGGAGGCAGAGCCAGCTGACCCGTGGCCCCCAGTCGGGGATGGCGGGGAGCCTCCAGGCCGAGCTCGACAACCTCCGGGCCGTGATCCGTCGCAGCATCAGGGCGGGCGACGCCGAGACCGGGCTGCGGATGGCCTCGTCGCTGTGGCGGTTCTGGCAGCAGCGGGGCCAGCTCGAGGAGGGTCGCCGGTGGATGGCCCGTCTGCTGGCCCTGCCCCTTGCCGTGCCCCGAACGGCCACACGGGCCAAGGCCCTCAACGCCGCGGCCGGGATGGCGTACTGGCAGGGCGACTACGCCGAGGCCCAGGCCTACGGCGAGGAGAGCCTCTCCATCTGGCGCGAGCTCGGCGACCAGGGAGGAGCGGCCGAGGCGTTGCACAGTCTGGCCTACCTGGCGGGCATTCGGGGTGACCACGGGCAGGCCCACCGCTTGCACGAGGAGAGCCGGGCCATGGCCCAGGAGCTGGGCGACCTCCGCTGCGTGGCCGACAACCTGGTGGGCGAGGGGATGGTCAGTCAGGTCCAGGGTGACACCGAAGGGGCGAGGGCCCGTTTCGAGCAGGCTCGGGGGCTGTTCGAGGACCTGGGGGAGAGCTATGGGTTGGCCAGCGTGTTGTGCCTGCTCAGCCGCATCGCCGTGGAGCGAGGGGACCTGGCCGGCGCCGGGGCCCTGTGGTGCGAGGCGTTCCAGCTCCTCGGCGACCTGGGTGACACCTCGGGCATGATCATCGCCTTGTCCGACCTGTGCGCCATCGAGCTGGCCTGCGGTCGACCGGAGGCCGCCGTCCGCCTCGCCGGCGCGGCCGACGGGTTGGGGGAGTCGCTCAAGGTGCAACCGCCCAAGGCCCTGACCCAGCCTCCCGACCCCCGCCCCGCGGCCAGCCGGGCCATGGGCGCTCCAGCCATGCAGGCGGCATGGCGGGCCGGACGGGCCATGAGCCTCGAGGACGCCATCGCCTACGCCCGGGAGTTGGCCGGGCTCGACGCCACCGTGTCCGAGCTCGGGTCGGAGTAACCAGCTTCTCTTCGTCGTCCGGAGGTCTCGTGCTGCCCATCCTTCACTTCTCCGGGAGGTTCCGCTTCTCGATGCCCGGCTACAACAACGACCCCAGGAGGGTCGGTGTCGCCTTCGACCCCGACAAGCCCAGGGAGGAGGTCCTCGCCCTGTGCCGGTGGGACCCGTCACGGTACTTCGAGCTCGACATGGAAGCGGTGGCCCGCCAGGTGAGCGATGGAGGCGGCGCCCCGCACACCACCCACGACCCGGCGCTGGGGCTTCCCGTTCGCTTGTCCGGCCACTTCCCCGATGTCTCGCCCTCGGCCGTCTGCTCTCAGCTCCATGCCGGGAGGCTCAGCGTCGGGGGCTCGGCGCTGGTCGCCGGGGTGCGCAAGGCGTGCCAGTCGATGGTCCGGCTCAACGTTCGCAGCGAGGGCTTCTCCGACGAGACCGTGGCTGGGCACCTGGACGCCCTGGTCGACGTCTCGTCCCGGCGGCAAGGCCCGACCGGCTCCCGCTTCTTCTCCGAGTTGGGTGACGCCGACGTCCTCCGTCTGCACCTGCACCTGAACCGCTACAACCGTGTCGACGCCAGCCCGCCCGAGGAACCCCTCACCGGCGACGTCTTCGGCTACCTCTGCCCCGTGGAACGCCAAGTGGACGCCGAGGTCGCTCCCCCACGCCGACGGAAGCTGGTGGCCCACCCGGGCCTGCCCGACCAGGGATGGGCCTTCGACACCTACTTGGCTGCTCCCCCTCCCCCGGGGCCTTATCCCCCGCCGCACTGGATCGACATCGAGGGCTTCTACGAGGTGGTGGCCGACGGGCGGGCCCTGGCCGTGCACTATCTGGACTTCGTCCCCTACCTCGACCGGCAGCGGACCACGCCACCGGTCGACCACTACGTGGTGCGGTGGCAGTCGCCCACGACCACCGTGGAGTTGGGCGAGTTCTCGGGGACCCACGAGGAGATGGCTCGCACTGCCGGGGTCGTCGTGTTGGCCCTCCCCCCCGAGGTCGACACCAGCGACGGTGGGGAGCTGGAGGTGCACGTGGTGCGGGGCGGCGAGACCGTGCCGTTGGTGGTCGAGACGGCGTGGGACCTGGTGTTGGAGGGAGACCGGGGCTTCGCCCTGGCCTCGGCCGGCGCAGCCACCATCTCGGCCCGGGTCTACCACCGCAACCGGCCGGTCCCCGGCCACCCGGTTCACCTGGTGGGCGAAGCCGCCAACCGCAAGTCGCCCGTCGTCGCTCGCTTCACCCTCGAAGAGGCGGTGACCGACGAATCCGGACGGGTGCAGGTCACCGTGCAGGCGAGTGACCTGACGGCCATGGGTGACGTGGCCGACCCGGTCACCGGCGGTGCTGCCGGCAGCCTGGCCTGGGACCGCTACTACGGCAACTTCCTCTACCTGAAGATCGACAACCCGTTGCGCCGGAACCCGTGGCGCCAGGACGCCACCGAGGTGGTCGAGCTGGCGGTGCGGGTCCTCCACAGGGTCGAGCCGGCCGAGATCCCGGCCCAACATCGTTCGAGCGGGACGTGAAGCCGCTGTTCGTCTACCAGGTGCGGTACTTCCCCTGGCTCCACTCCCGGGAGGTGGCCGGCCGCTACGTTCGCCTCTTCGACCTCGAAGATCTCGAGGACATGCGCTCCCTTGCCCCCCAGGTCGTGAGCCGCCTCACGCTGCCCGACCACGATCCCCTGAAGATGCCCCGCTCGCGCGACTTCCCCGTCGGGGGCGCCGCCGTCGTGCAACGCTGGATCGACACCGGGATGCATCCCTGACCCAGCCCGGAACATCAGCGAGGCGACGACGAGCCTGAGTCGCAACGCCAGCAAGACGAGCCCGTCAACGACCCGCTGACCAGGGGCGACACCGAAGTCGACCCCCGACCAAGAGGGGTGACCGACGACTGAGGCGCCGGAGCCCGGTGGAGGCCTCAGTCACCGTCGCCTGGGGCGAAGCCCTGGCGAAGGGTGTTCTCGCTCACGGTCACGGGGTCGACGAACTGCAGGAGGTAGTCGGGACCGCCGGCCTTGGAACCGACGCCCGACAACCCGA
>JALYHF010000272.1 GCA_030776745.1 Actinomycetota bacterium
CGTCCTGGGCGGGCGGGGGCGGGAGGGGTCCTGGCCGGCGCGGCGTCACCGTCGGCTCACGAGGACAGGAAGCCGGTGAGCGGCGACGACGCCTCCGCCACCGTGCGGGCAGCCGGGAGGCCGGCCAGGAAGCCCCGTCGGCCGGCTTCGACGGCCAAGCGGAAGGCGGCCCCCATGGCCACGGGGTCGGCCGCGGTGCCGATGGCGGTGTTGACCAGCACGGCGTCGGCGCCGAGCTCCATGGCCTCGGCCGCCTGGCTCGGGGCGCCGATCCCGGCGTCGACCACCACCGGCACCAGCGACTGCTCCACGATGATCTCGAGGGCCGCCTTCGTGCGCAGGCCCTGGTTCGACCCGATCCACGACCCCAGCGGCATCACCGTGGCGCAGCCGGCCTCCTCCAGTCGCTTGCACACCACCGGGTCGGCGTTGACGTAGGGCAGCACGGTGAAGCCCTCGGCGCAGAGCACCTCGGCCGCCTTCAGGGTCTCCACCGGGTCGGGCAGGAGGTACCGGGGGTCCGGGGTCACCTCGAGCTTGATCCAGGTGGGCAGCCCGGCGGCTCGGGCCAGGCGGGCCAGGCGCACGGCCTCGTTGGCGTCGATGGCCCCGCTGGTGTTGGTGAGCAGCAGCACGCCGTCGGGAACGGCGTCGAGGATGTCCTCCTGGGCGGTGATGTCCACCCGGCGCAGGGCCACGGTGACCATCTCGGTGGCGCACGAGGCGATGGTGGCGGCCAGAGCGGCGTTGGAGGGGAACTTGCCCGTACCCAGGAAGAGCCGGGAGCCGAACTCCCTCCCAGCGATCATCAGCCGGTCGTCGGTCATCGTTGCCACGCCTCCTCGACCCGCATTACCGGGCCGGTCGTCGGTGAGGGTCGCGGACCGTCTGCCCGCCTCTCAGCCCGGCTCGCCGAGCTCCCCTGCGTCGGTCGATAGCCTATCGCCGGATGCGCTACTGGACGGTCGAGGAGGCTCGCGCCTACCTGCCGCGCCTCCGCCACCTGGTGGACGTGGTGAGTCGGGCCGTGGCCCTGGCGGCAGCAGCCCGCACCAACGGGCACGGGCGGCAACCCGGCGGCGACCCGCGGGCGGCCCTGGCCGAGCTCGAGAAGGGCGACATCGTCATACGCGACCCCGCCACCGGCCTGGTGGACTTCCACGCCCTGGGCGACGACGGCGTCGTCTACCTCCTGTGCTACCGCCTCGACGAGGACGACCTCGAGTGGTGGCACCTCCCCGAGGAGGGCTTCGCCGGCCGCAAGCGGTTGCCCCGGGACGCCTGAGCCACGTCCGTGACCACGTGGCGCACCCCGTGAGCACCCGCAAGCTCATCGTGGCCGCCCTGCTGACCGGCCTGGCCATCCTCGTCGCCTTCGCCCTGCAGGTCACCATGGCCGCCCGCTGAGGGAGCGCCCCCGCTCACCTAGGCTGGCGAGCACACGACCAGGGAGGTGGTACCCACGGCCGAGCATTTCGACATCGTCGTCGTGGGCGGAGGCCCCGGCGGGTACGCGGCGGCGCTCTACGCCGCCAGCGCCGGCCTCTCGGTCGCCGTGGTGGAGAAGGAGAGGGTGGGGGGTACCTGCCTCCACCGGGGGTGCATCCCGGCCAAGGAGTTCCTAGAGACGGCGTCGGTCCTGCGCACCGTCGCCGGGGCCAAGGAGTTCGGGGTCCAGGCCGAGCAGCCCTCCGTCGACTTCTCGGTCAGCCAGCAGCGCAAGCAGAAGGTGGTGGACCAGCTCTGGAAGGGCCTCCAGGGCCTGATGAAGCGGCGCAAGGTCACCACCGTCGCCGGCACCGGACAGCTCGCACCCCACAAGACGGTCAAGGTCAGCGACGGCAGCGAGCTCAAGGCCGACCACGTGATCCTGGCCACCGGCTCGGTCCCCCGCACCATCCCCGGCTTCGAGGTTGACGGCAGCTACGTCTTGACCTCGGACGAGGTGCTGGCCCTCGATCAGCTGCCCGGCAGCGCCGTGGTGATCGGCGGCGGCGCCATCGGCTGTGAGTTCGCGTCCATGATGAGCGACCTCGGCACCCAGGTCACCATCCTCGAGGCGCTGCCCAAGCTCCTGCCCGGCTGCGACGGCGAGGTGGCCGACGTGGTGGCCAAGTCGTTCAAGAGGCGGGGGATCGACGTCCGGGTGGGCGTCGCGGTGCAGGGCCACGAGCCGGGTGAGGGCACCACCACCGTGGCCTTCGGCGACGGTGAGCAGATCGCCGTCGACGCCGTGGTGGTGTCGGTGGGGCGGCGCCCCCTCTCCGACGACCTGCTGCTCGAGGGGACGGCGGTGGAGGTCGACGACCGGGGTTTCGTGCGGATCGACGAGCGCTGCCGGACGGCGGAGCCGGGTGTCTACGCCGTGGGCGACCTGGTGGCCACGCCGCAGCTGGCGCACGTGGGCTTCGCCGAGGCCATCGTGGCGGTGAAGGACATGCTGGGCGAGTCGCCGGTGCCCGTCGACTACACGACCGTTCCGTGGTGCATCTACTGCTATCCCGAGGTGGCCTTCGTTGGGCTGTCGGAGGAGGCGGCCCGCCAGGCCGGCTACGACGTGGTGGTCAAGAAGGACCCCTACGGCGGCAACGGCCGGGCCCTCATCCTGGGCGAGCCGGAGGGGCTGGTGAAGGTCATCGCCGAGAAGCGTCCCGACGGCGGCGCCGGTCGCATGCTGGGCGTGCACATGGTGGGCCCGTGGGTCACCGAGCAGCTGGGCCAGGCCTACCTGTCGGTGAGCTGGGAGGCCACCCCGGCGGAGGCCGCCCAGTACGTGCAGCCCCATCCCTCCCTGTCAGAGGTGTTCGGCGAGACGGTGCTGGCCATGACCGGCCGGAGCCTGCACGCGTGAAAGGACGCCTGGCGTGACCGACATCACCATGCCCCAGCTGGGGGAGACCGTCACGGAGGGGACCATCACCCGCTGGGCCAAGCAGGTGGGCGACCGGGTGGAGGAGGACGAGGTCCTCTTCGAGGTCTCCACCGACAAGGTGGACTCCGAGGTGCCCTCGCCGGCGGGCGGCTACCTGTCCGAGATCCTGGTGGGCGAGGGCCAGACCGTCGATGTGGGCACCCGGCTGGCGGTCATCACTCCCGGTGCCGAGGCCGGGGGCGACGGCAGTGACGCCGCGGCCCGGCCGGTGCCCGACGAGGTGCCGGCGGAGGGCGAGGACGAGGCCACCGAGGTGGCGGCCAAGGCCGAGGATGCCGGGGCCAGCGAGATCCAGGCCACGGCCGAGGCGGTGCGGGCCCAGGTGGCCCAGGGCGGGGCCGAGG
>JALYHF010000273.1 GCA_030776745.1 Actinomycetota bacterium
TGATCACGCTGGTCACCGGAGCAGGCGGGGGGGCGGGGGCGGGGGTGGCCTGAGCGGCGCCGGGGACCTGCGTGGACGGCCCCGTTGCCGCCGGTTGCTCCGTGCCCGGGGGGGGGCTGGCGCCCGAGGGAGAGTCGGCCCCGGGCGACGGTGTCACCGCCGAGGGAGGCTGGCCCGCGGCCGGCTCCGGTGTGGCCCCGCCTCCCCCCGGCGCCGAGGAGGTCTGGGGGGTGGCGCCCGCGGTGGGCGCCTGCGCCTTCGGCTTCACCTGGAACACGGCGTAGTGGGGCCGGTGGCGAAGGGTGAGGAAGTAGGTCTCGCCGCCCTTGCGGTACCCGCCGACGGGCTCGTAGTCCTCGCTGGTCTTGAACGGCGAGGCGAACGTCAGGTCCTCCTCCACGCTGCCGCCGCCGCCTTCGCTGCCGCCGCCGCCTTCGCCGCCGCCGCCCCCTTCACCTTCGCCGCCCTCCTCCTCGGCGCTCCCGGGCGCCAGCACCCTCTCGGCCGCTGCCTCGGCGTCGGCCAGCTCGGCGTCGCCCTGCTGGAGCTTCGTCCATCCCCTGGGGAAACCGGCGACCACGTCCACGGTCGACTGCTCCACGTCGCCGGTCACCACGTCCTGCACCTTCCACTCGGGCTCGGCTCCCTTGAGGCCGATGCCGAAGACCATCCACACCGCGCCCATCACCGCCATCCAGCCCATCAGCCCGGTAAGGGCGAGGAGGATGCCGAGGCGCGCGCCCATGTTGGTGGAGAGGAGGAGGTAGACGCTGCCCGGGAGAATGACGATGGCCGCCAGAACGATGGCGGCGCCGCGGACCTGCGGGTCCCACGACAGCGCCGCCAACAGGCTGTGGCCGACCACTACAGGCTCCGCTCGTACTCGACCACGGCCCGCACCTGCTCTGGGGTGAGCATGGACCCGAAGTGGGGCATGCCGCCGCTCTCGTTGCCCATGACCCCCCGCACGCCGTAGGACTTGCCGAACTCCACCCCTTCGGCCACGAAGGCGATGTGGCCGTCGTCACCTTCGACGGCGGGGAACTGGCGCACGGTGGCGCCAGCCAGGAGGCTGGGGCCGTAGGCACCACCGGCGGGGACCTCGGCCTCGCCGTAGGCCCATCCCTTGGTGTGGCAGCGGGCGCACTCCCCTTCGAAGATGGCGGCGCCGTCGGTGCCGTACTTCTCCAGCGACTCCCTCTGCACGTCCTTCGGGTCGCGCTGGATTGTGCGTAGGTAGGCGATGAGGTCGTCGATCTGCTGGTCGTTCATGGGGCCGCCTCCCGTCACGCCCCAGGGGGGCATGGGGGTGTTGGGCCGGCCGTAGACCAGGACCGAGCGGACCTGGTCCTCGGAGTAGCGCAACATGACGGTGTCGAGGGCGGGCGCCTTCCACTGGACCTGGCGGGGCGGCTTGGACGGGTCGAGCGGATCCGAGAGCGAGTACTTGGTGACCCCGCCCTGGCCCTCGTTGCCGTGGCAGCCGCCACAGCCGAACTTGCCCACGTTGCCGGCCGGCACCGGGGAGTCCGCCGGCTGGAAGAGGACGAAGCCCCGCTTGGCCGCCCGGTCGGCGAACCCGCGCTCGGCGCCGGCCTGGCGCCCGGGCTCGAAGGCCCAGTACAGCGGCAGGCCCACGGCGACGATCACCATGAGGGCGAGCCCGCCCGCCAGCGTGCGGTCCAGCCGCGGTCCCTCCAGCCTGTCGTCGTCGAAGTAGGGCTTGCGGTTGGGCGCCAGCTCGATCTCCGAACCCGGGGGCGGCGCGTCGGGACGCCGGAGGTGGGAGAGGAGGTATGCCAGCCAGCCGATGAGGAGGATGACGACCGTGGCGATGCCCAGCTTCTGCTGGGTGTTGACCGCCAGCAGGTGGATCATGCCGGCATCATGCGCAGTGCGGTCCCTCGGCCTCTTGGCCGGTGGTGTTCACGCCGATGGCCGGGCCCTGGACGACCTCTTTTGTGTCGACGATGATCGAGCCGCCCTGGATCTCGACCCCGAAGCGGTCGAGCCCGCGGGGGGCGGGGCCGCCCTTCTTCTCGCCGACGCGGTTGTACCTCGACCCGTGACAGGGGCACTCGAACCACTGGGAGCTCGCGCACCACGGGACGCGGCAGCCCAGGTGGACGCACTTCTGGTAGAGGGCCACCACGCCCTCCTTCATCCCGGCCAGGACGGCGCCGGTGTAGATGCCCTCGGCCTTGCTCACGGCGTCCTTCGGGAAGGGGCTGATCCAGGTGCGGGCCTCGGCCACGTAGAACGGCTCACGCTTGGACTGGATGTCCTCGAGGACCTCGTCCAGCTTCCCGACGTTGATCTTGGAACCGAAGCCTCCCGACAGGGAAGGCCAGAGGAACCCGAGGGAGGCGGCGCCGAAGCCGGCCAGGCCGAGGGTGAAGAAGGCGGTGATGCTGCGGTTGAAGAACTGACGGCGGGTGACGGCGAGGGTCTCGGGGTCCATCGGCGCCCGCACCGCGGGCGCCGGCGGCGCGTCGACGACGGCGACGGCGTGGGCGGACCCCTCACGCTCGAGCACCGCCGCCCGCTCCACCTCTCGGCCGGAGGAGCCGGTGCTGGCCTCGTCCGCCTCCCGGCGCCCCTCTCGCGCCCCGCCCAGGGCGGTGGCCCGGTCCCGGCGGGCGGCCGTGGTGAACACGAACAGCGCGGCCAGCGAGACGATCACGACGGTGGCGATGAGGACGATGCTGCTGGTGGCCACGCGGCCGCTCCTAGAGGTCGAAGATGTCGTGGACGCCCTGGCGCCACGGAAGGATGAAGTTGAACCCCTCGCCGCGGAAGAAGGACCCGATGATCACCAGCACCGCCCAGAACATGAGGAAGAGCGTCATGAGGCCGATGGCGAACTTGCGGTCCTCGGGCCTGTTGCTCGGGTTCTTGTCGACGTAGCCGGCCGTGCCCAGGCCGATGAGGGCGATCCCGGGGATGGTGACGCCGGCGACCATGGGATGGAACATGGTCAGCATCTCCTGGAGGCCGAGGAAGTACCACGGCGCCTTGGAGGGGTTGGGGGTGAGGTTCGGGTTGGCCATGCCCAGGAGCGGGGCGTTGACGAAGGTGGAGAAGACCAGGAGGAACGCGGTCATCGCCAAGGTGGCCACGAACTCGACCACCAGCAGGTGGGGCCAGACGTGCACCTTGTCGGTGGGGGTGGCCTTGACGTCCTGGATGGACCCGGCCTTGACCACGGTGAGCAGGCGCTGCGTGTGGCCGCTGGGAACGGCGACCCCCGGAGCCGGGGGGGCGGTGGCCGCCTGAGC
>JALYHF010000274.1 GCA_030776745.1 Actinomycetota bacterium
ACTGGTCGACAGCTTCGAGGGCCGCGACGCCTTTGTCGCCAGCGGCATGGAGGAGGGCGTTCGCGAGAGCTACGAGCGCCTGGACGAACTGCTCGCCGGCTGACCCCTGCCAGCCCGGCTGGCCAGCAGGGTGGAGCGCCGGTGATGCTGCCTGCACTCGGGCCGGCGGCGACGCACGGGTCAGATGCCGAGAACGCCGCGCACGTAGGCGGCCTGCCCGGCGTGCTGCAAGCTGTCATCGGCGATGCTGACCAGCCGCACGCCCAGCGTGACCGGTGGGTCCCACTCCCAGTCCACGATGCGGTCGAGGTCAGCGGGGACGAGCTCCTCCAGCATCGTGCGGGTGCGCCGGTAAACGGTGTCGAGGTACTCGAGAAGCACCTCCGGCCGCTTCGGTCGCACGGCCGCCACCTGCTCGGCAGTGTGGCCGTAGCCGGTGTTCCACGGGTCAGGGTCGAGAGCGAAGCGGCCAGCCCAGTCACCCGCCAGCCAGAGCTGGTCGGCACCCAGGATCTCGGCGACGTGGTGGTCCTGCACCCGCGTGAGGTGCCACACCAGCCAGGCGATCGTGTTCGCGCCCGGCCACGGTGGCTTGGTGAGCCGGTCGAGGTCGACACCTTCGACGGCGCCCCGTACCACCGGCGGGATGCGGCCGTACAGCTCGAGGAGCAGAGAAGCGACGTCCACACCACGATTCCACCACGGGCACGCCACCACAGCCCATCGCCTCGCCGCCCCCCTCAACGAGCCGACGCCTTGGCCAGCACCATGAGAGCCGCGCCGAGCAAGCCGTAGGCCCCGACGGCAGGAACCAGGCCGGCTGCGTCGGCCAGCGCACCGATGGCGACCGGGAGCCAGAAGCCCCCGAACTCGATGCTCGACAGGACGGCCTTGGTGGTGCCCACCTGCCCGGGCCGCACGGTGAGCGACCGGTGCTGGAGCGCGAGCCAGGCCAGGTTGAGGCCTACCGACGCCACGAACGCGGCTAGGGCCACGGCGGCGAGGACCGGGACGGTGGCGACCGCCACCGCTCCAGCCGTCATCAGGGTCACCCCGCCCAAGAGCACCCGATCGTCACCTGTCCCTTCGAGTCGGCGCGCCAGCACGGCGTAGGTGAGGAGCCCACCGCTGAGGCCGACGAAGGCCACGACCGTGGCCGCGGCCGTGGAGGCACCGCGCTCCTGTTCGAGCAGGGCCACCGTGAAGCCGACGAGGGGTTCGTCGAAGGGGCCCATCAACAGGCCGACGAGCCCGAGCAGCCACACGGCGGGGTCCCGGACGACGGCCATGACGGTCGGCCCCGGCGAGTCCTCGTTGCCGCCTTGGGGGGGTGGTGGCGGAGGTAGGGGCACCGCGGCCAAGGCCACGCCGTAGACCCCGAGAACGCCGGCCCCGATCAGGAACGCGGCGCGCCAGGACACGCCGGCCACGGCCACACCCGCGACCAGCGCCGGGCCCACCAGATCGCCCAACGTCGCCAGCAGGTTGGCCCGGGCCAGGTAACGCCGGAGGTCCTTCGGCACCAGATCGACGAGCGCCACCTCGGCGGCGTCGACCATGGCCGTCGAGGCGCAGCCCATGACGAAGGCGGCCACCACCAAGGTCTCGAAGGATCCGCCGAGGCCGAAGGCGGCCAGCGCGCCTGCGAACCCGAAGGCCCCGCCAGCGGCGATCACCCGGCGACTGAAGCGGTCCGCCGCCGCTGCGAAGCCGGCGCCGACGAGGGCGCCGGGCGCCACCGCGGCCAGCACCGTGCCTGCCCGGGCGTAGCTCAGGCCGAGGTCAGCTCGGAAGGACTCGAGCGTACCGGCGGGGACGAAGGCGGCCGACTCGTCGGCGAGGCGAACGAACAGGACGGCGACGAGCGCCGATGCCGGCGCTCGAGCAACAACCGGCAGCCCCCGCAGGAGGCCGGCGCGTCAGTAGTGGGCGAGCTGGCTCACGCAACCAGGGTAAGGGTCGCCCACACCGTTGTCATCTCACCGTGGGTGAGCCCTCGTCGGAGGCTGCCGCCAAGCGCTCGCCCAGCGCCGCGAGAGCGCTTCCTTCTGTCGGTCGGTCGGCACGGCGCCTCCTGGCACAACGATGTCCTCCCTTCTGGACCCCCTAATGTCGCCGAGATGATCCTCGCCCACGGTGGCGGTTGGGACGAGCTCCTCATACTTCTCGTGCCGTTGGCGGTCGTCGCCCTGCTCTTGTGGCTGGCCAACCGCTTCGGCTCCGAGCCGGCCGACGGCGAGGGTGACAAGGCCGACGCGGACCAGTGAGGCCAGGACGGTCTACAGCGGACCAGGGCCCGTCGTCGCCTTCGCGGCCTGCTCGACGGCTGCTGCTGCGGCCATCAGTCCTCCCATTCCGAGCTGGTCGGCCGTGGCTCTGGCCGACTCCAGGAGCTCCGCCGCCCGGGCGCCGTCACCACCGGTACCACGGGCGAGGAGCATGCGGGCGTACCACAGACGAGTCCGGGCGAGCAGTGGGGGGGACCCGAGCTGACCCTCGAGCCTCAGAGCGGCCCCGAAGTGCTCCTCCGCCTGCCCGAGTCGTCCGGTCGTGGTGGCCAGCATCCCCAGGTAGCGGTCCACCGCGCCCGGGCAGTAGCTACCGCCGCCGACGACCACCAGCTGTCCGGCGTGAGGCGCGAACAAGTCGTAGAGGTGGACGGCTCGAGCGACGTCCCCGAGGGCGGTGCACACCTCGGCAAGGAGGGCCAGGGCGGTGGGCCACAGGATGTTCCTGGAGACGCCGGCGAAGCCGTCCGTGGCCAGGAGCTCGAACTCCCGGCGGGCCTCGGCCAGCTCACCGAGCTCGACGTGGGTGACGGCCAAGGCGGCGCGGAAGGCAGGCAGGCCGGGGTTCTGTTCCACCACCACCGCCATCCACGGCTCGACGTCGGCCAGCCGGCCCTGCTCGAAGCGCAGATGGAACGTCTGGGCGGCGAAGGAGTTGAGGAAGTTCTTGTCGTCGGGGGCGAAGTTGAGGGCCTGGGCGGAGAGCTCCTCGATCTCGTCGAACCGGCCCTCCAGGAAAGCCAGGAGGGTGCGCCACTGCGTGGCCAGCCCGAGGAAGTAGCGGCTCCTTCGCTCGTGGCCGAGCCGGTGGACCTCGGCCAGGTCGGCCTTGAAGCCGGCGAGGTCGCCGAGGATGAGCCGCGGCACGGCCCGCAGCCGGTAGCCGTCCACCGAGGCGCACGAGCCCGAGGGCGTGACGGCGTCGGACTCGAGGAGCTGTTCGGCCAGGCTCAGCTGCTCGGCGGCGTGCGGTGAGCCCCACAGCGTGTAGTAGCGGGCGAAGAGGGCGAGGGCGAGCGCCTCGGAGTCGTCCGCCCGGCGGGCCAGTTCCAGAGCCTCGCGGCTCAACGGTTCCGTGGCGATCCCCTCGCCGGCGAAGGACCGAACGAAGGCAAGGCTGGCCAGGACCAGCGCCCTGAGGCCGGGCTCCGAGTCCCCGAGGGCGGACAGCGCCTCCTCGCAGAGCGCGACGCCCACCGGGTCGAGGGTGCCCACGATGGCTCGACCGTTGTACCAGTACGCCGCCCGGGCCAGCCCGGCCGGGGACCCTGCTGCCCGCGCCGCCGCGGCGGCGCCCAGACTGGCCTCCCGCATCCCGGGGTGGTCCAGGGAGTGCGCCCGAGTTCGGGCCAGGGCCAGGAGGAGCTCGCAGCGATGGGCCTGGTCGCCGCCACCGTCGATCTCCAGGGCGCGCAGCCCGCGCTCGAGATGGAAGGCGGCCTCTTCCAAGGCCACCTGGTCCAGGGCCCGCTCGGCGGCCCGAAGGGCGTACTCGACGGCCTTGCTCGTCTCCCCATCCGGGGCCGCCTCGGCGAAGTGGTGAGCCAGCGCCGGAAGGGAGGCGTCCTCGTCGCCGTGGACGGCCTCGATCCCCTCGCCGACGCGGCGGTGGAGGCGGGCCCTTCGGGCCGCGGTGAGCTCCCCGTAGAGGATCTGGCGGACGAGGGCATGAGAGAAGGTGTAGTGGCCGGCGGTGCCGGCGACCTCGCTCACCAACCCGGCTCGCACGCCGTCGTCGAGCCCGTCGAGCACCTGGTCGGGCCGGCCCGAGTCCGGGACTCGCTCGAGCACCCGCAGTTCGAACTCCAGCCCCGCCACCGCCGCCACCACCAGCGCCTTGTGGGCAGGTTCTGACAGACGGGCCAGCCGGCCCACCACCACGTCCCGCACGCTCTCGGGAATGCCGAACTCCTCGATGGTCAGGTCCGACGCCCATACCCCTTGGCGCTGGTAGACGGCGCCGGTCTCCACCAGGTGACGCAACACCTCCCCCACGAAGAAGGGGTTCCCGTCGGTCTCGGCGTGCACGAGGCCGGCCAGTGCGACGGCCTTCTCCTCCAGCTCGTGGCCGGCTGCCGCCCGGATGTACGCCGTCACGCCGGCTTGGTCCAGCCCGCTCAGCCTCACGTGCTCCACCTCCGGGCGCCGGCGGAGCTCGCCGAGGAGCTGGGCCAGGGGATGGCTGCGAGACAGCTCGGTGTCCCGGTAGGTGCCGGCGATCAACAGCGCCCCGGGCTCCGTCGTGGAGACCAGGTGGCGGAGAAGGAGCAAGGTGGGCTTGGCCGCCCAGTGGAGGTCGTCGAGGACGAGCAGGACGGGCGACTCGGCGGAGGCATCGGCGAGGAGCGCGTCCACCGCGTCGAACAGGCGAAGGCGGTCCGCCTCCGGCTCGATCAGCGATGGGGGAGGCACCTCGGGGAGTCGCCGGGTCAGCGTCGGCACGAGTCGGGACAGGTCGCCGCCCCGGCTCTCGACGTGGGTGAGCAGCCTCTCCGGCCTGCAGGTGGCCACGTAGTGCCCGAGGGCCTCGGCGAAGGGCTGGTACGCGATCCCTAGCTCCTCGTCACAGCGGCCGTAGAGGACGGTGGCCCCGTCGGCGTACGCCGACCAGGCCAGCTCGGCCACGAGCCGGGTCTTGCCGATGCCAGGCTCCCCGGCGACGAGGACGGCCCGCCGGGCCCCCGCCACGGCCCTCTGCCAGGCCGCCTCCAGGTGATCCCGCACGCTCTCTCGTCCCACGAAGGTCGAAGCGGGGTCGGGAACGAGGCGGGTGGGAAGCGGCACGGGCTCCGTCGGCTTCGCCACCCACCGGACCTCCGAGGTGGACATCGAGTGCGGCAAACCCTTGAGGCCCATCGGCCCCACCGCCGCGAAGTTGTGCCCACCCCGGCGCCCCACCAGGGCGCGGACCATCTCGGAGACGAGGATCTGGCCGCCCCTGGCAGCGGCGCACAACCGCGAGGCCTCGACCACCGGCGTGCCGAACCAGTCCTCGCCCTCGCGTGTGGCTTCGCCGACGCTCACCCCCACCCGGACGGCCAATGACACGTCGGGGTCTCGAGAGTTGAGGCGGTGAATGGCCTGCTGGATGGCGACTGCGCACGACACCGCGGCGACGGTGCTGCTGAAGCAGATCATGAGGCCCTCGCCCAGGCTCTTCACCTCGGTGCCCTCGTGGGCGGCGGCGGCCCGCCGGAGAGCAGCGAAGTACTTGCGTCGCACGTCCTGGGCTCGCTCGCCCAACTCGGTGAGGAGCTTGGTGGAGTTCACCAGGTCGGTGAAGAGCACCGTGACCGTCGCCGACTCCGTCATCGCCCCTCGTTCCCCTCCACGAGTGAGCGCACCCTACCGTGCCGGTCGCCCCACGGGAACCTGCGCGCCGACGTCAGGTAGCCGCGCTCGGGCGTGTTCGCGGTGGTTGACGCCCGACGGCGATGGTGTTGTGATCTCCCGGGCGGTCGACGGAGGACGACGATGGCGGGATCGGTGTTGTCACGGGCGTTCTTGCGGCTCACCGAGGCCGTCGACCGAAGAGTGGGGTGGCACCGCCTGCCTCGTCCGCTGGGCATCCTGACCCTCATCGGCATACGCGACCGTCTGCGGCACACCAACCTGTACGACACGGGCCCGGCCTGTCCCCCGATACCCTCGCCGCCGGAGGGGATGGAGGACGGCGACGTCGCCTTCCGGACGCTGGACGGCACGTTCAACGACCTCGACCAGCCGGCCATGGGCAGCATCGGTTGCCGCTTCGGCCGCAACGTGCCGCTCCAGTTCACGCGCCGGGAGGACGACGCCGCCCTCCTCACACCGAACCCCCGTACGGTGAGCCGGCGGTTGATGACCCGCGAGCACTTCCAGCCGGCGACCACGTTGAACGTCCTGGCTGCAGCGTGGATCCAGTTCGAGGTGCACGACTGGTTCAGTCACGGCAAGCCCGTGCCGGAGCCGTGGCGGCTGCCGCTCGAGGACGACGACCCTTGGCTCGAGCGGCCGATGAGGATCATGCGCACTCGCCCCGACCCCGAGCCCGACCCGAACGGCGTCCCGAACACCTTCGTCACCACGGACACACACTGGTGGGACGCCTCCCAGATCTACGGCAACACCCGGGAGTTCGCGGCCAAGATCCGCAGCGGTGAGGACGGCAAGCTCAGGATCGGGGCCGATGGGCTGCCGCCGGCCGACCTGCAGGACGGCCTCGATCTCGAGGACGTGGCCGGCGCCTTCTGGCTCGGCTTGGCCCTGCTGCACACGCTCTTCATGCTCGAGCACAACGCCATCTGCGACCGGATCAAGGCCGAGAACCCGACGTGGTCCGACGAACGGATCTTCGCCAAGGCACGCCTGGTCAACGCCGCCCTCATGGCCAAGATCCACACCGTGGAGTGGACACCCGCGATCATCGCCCACCCGACCACCGAGCTGGGCATGCGGATCAACTGGTGGGGCCTGGTGGGCGAGCAGGCGACCAAGAGGTTCGGCCGCCTGAGCCCCAGCGAGGTGTTGAGCGGGATCCCGGGCTCGCCGACGAGTCATCACGGGGTCCCGTACTCGCTCACCGAGGAGTTCGTGGCCGTGTACCGCATGCATCCCCTGATCCCCGACGAGTACGTCTTCCGGTCGGCGGTCGACGACCAGGTGGTCGGGTCTCGCACGTTCCCGGAGCTGGGGGTGCGGGAGGTGCGACGTCGTCTGGACGAGCTCGGCATGGTCGACAGCCTCTACTCCTTCGGCATCGCCCACCCCGGCGCCATCACGCTCAACAACTATCCCCGCTTCCTCCAGGAGTTCCAGAGGCCGGCGGGCGACCCGCCCGTCATCGACCTGGCCGCGACCGACATCCTCCGCAGCCGAGAACGCGGCGTCCCTCGCTACAACCAGTTCCGCCGGCTCTTCCACCTGAAGCCGGTCGAGACCTTCGAGGAGCTCACTCGGAACCCGGGATCGGCGGCCCAGCTCCGGGAGGTCTACGACGGCGACGTGGAGCGCGTCGACCTGATGGTGGGGCTGTACGCGGAGCCGGCTCCGAAGGGATTCGGCTTCAGCGACACCGCCTTCCGGGTCTTCATCCTCATGGCCACGCGCCGCTTGAAGAGCGACCGCTTCTTCACCAAGGACTACCGGCCCGAGGTCTACACCCGGGCCGGGCTCGACTGGATCGACGACAACAACCTGTCCACGGTCCTGCTGCGTCACTTCCCCGAGCTCGGCCCCGCTCTTCAGGGCGTGGACAACGCGTTCAGGCCCTGGACGAGGGTGAGGTAGGCACGATGGGCCACCGAGGGGGCCCGCGGCACGCCGCCTGACCGGCCGACCGGTCACGCCTCACTCCCGATGGCCGCCGCTATGCGGGTGTTACTCTGCGCCTGAACGAGCGCGAATGGGAGGACGAATGTTGCGTCGAAAGGCTCTGGCGTTCCTGGCCATTCTCGGAGTCGTCGCCGCTGCCTGCGGCGGCGGGGACGACGACGCGGAGCGCGCTCGCCCCGCCGGCTCGCCCGATGCCGACGCCGAGGTCAGGATCGCCGCTCCCGAGGACCAATGGCCCGAGAACGGCGCCGCCGCCAAGGCCACCCACTTCGCCTACGTCCACAACGTCAACGTGTACGAGCCCCTGGTCTACCTGGCGTCCGACTACACGCTGAAGCCGGGCTTGGCCGAGCGGTGGGAGCTGGTGAACGACGCCAAGACCTGGCGCTTCCACCTTCGCCGAGGCGTGCAGTTCCACGACGGTCGCCCCTTCGGCGCCGACGACGTGGTGTGGACGTGGGGGGTGCGCCAGCTCGAGGGCAAGACCCTCGGGACGGTGGCCAACACGTTGGGCCCCGAGTCGGTCCGCAAGGTCGACGACTTCACCGTCGACTTCACCCCCACGGTGGCCAACCTGCGCATCCCCGAGCAGATCGTCCATCCCGAGGGGGCGATCGTGCCCAAGGGGAACCACAACGACAGCACGCCACCGGTCGGAACCGGCCCGTTCAAGGTCGTCAGTTACACGCCCAAGCAGACGGCTGTGGTCGAGCGCTTCGACGGCTATTGGGGAGAGAAGCCCAAGGTGAAGCGCATGAGCATCCGCTTCCTGCCCGACCCCCAAACCCGCGTGGAGGCTCTCAGGTCGGGCCAGGTCGACTTCGTCATCGACCTGCCGGCCGAGACCGTCGAGTCCATCGAGAACGACGAGCGGTTCCGGGTGGTCCGGTCCAAGCCCGCCCGGAACCACCTGCTGTACGTCAACAAGAGCCAGGGCCGGCTGACGGCGGACAAGGCCGTCCGACAGGCCGTCGCCCTGGCCCTCGACCGAAGGGCCTACGTGGACGTGGTCTTCGAGGGCAACGCCGAGCCCGGACGCTGGATGGCGCCCGCGTCGGTGCTGGGCAAGTCGGCCGAGCTCGTGTCGGCCAACCCGTTCGACCCCCAGAGGGCGAGGACGCTCCTCGACCAGGCCGGCTGGGTCCCAGGCCCCGACGGGGTCCGGGCCAAGGGCGGGCAGCGTCTGACCCTGAAGCTGCTGGGCACCCAGGAGACGCCCGAGTCGGCGTTGCTGTTCCTCCAGTCGCAGCTGAAGGACGTGGGGATCGACGTGGCCATCCTCAAGACCCCCGATGTGTCGACCCGCACGGCCCTCTACAAGAAGGGCACCGGCGACTTCGACCTCGACCTCGAGCCGCCGAACCAGAACGACGGCAACCCGGCCTTCCTGCCGGTGCTCCGGATGTACTCGAAGAACCCCGACACGGCGCAGTTCGCGCCCAACGCGCCGCCCGTGACGCCGTCGGGCCCCAGGTTCGACGCCGAGGCCGAGAAGGCCCTAGCCGCCACGACCCGCGACGAGGTCCAACGATCGGCGGCGGAGATGATGAAGATCCTCTCCAACGAGGACTTCATCGTGGTGCCCCTGGCCGGTGTCTACCGGATCTACGCCATGACGAGGAGCGTGGACCTGGGCGACCCGCACCCCTCCTTCACCAACCAAACCTGGTTCAGCCTCACCATGTCGAACGGGCGGTAGTCGGTGGGGCGGTACCTCGCCCGCCGACTCCTGGTCGCCGTCCCCACCCTCCTCGCCCTCTCGCTGTTCATCTTCACGCTGGTCTCCCTGGCCCCGGGCGACCCGGCCGAGGACCTGGTCCGCCGCCGGTCCTCGACCGGGGAGGGGACGGCGGCCGAGATCGAGCAGGTCCGCCACGAGCTGGGCCTCGACCGGCCCTTCGTGGTGCAGTACGCCCGGTGGCTGAACGGAGCGCGCCGCGGGGACCTCGGCATGTCGTTCTCCAAGCGGACGCCGGTCTTCGACGAGATCCGGAACCGGATGCTCGCCTCGGCGGAGCTGGCGGCGGCCGCCTTCCTGCTCATCGTCATTGCGGCCGTGCCCCTGGGCGTGGCCGCCGCCCTGCTCTCCCGTCACTGGGCCGACCACCTCATGAGGCTGGCCGCCCTGGTCGGCGCCTCCGTACCGTCCTTCTTCCTGGCCTACCTGCTGATCATCCTCTTCGCCACCCGCCTCCGCCTGCTGCCCGTTGCCGGGCGCGAGGGCCTCCAGAGCCTGGTCCTGCCCGCCGTCGTGCTCGCCGTCACCCCCACGGCGGTGGTCTCGCGCCTCCTGCGGTCGAGCCTGCTGGAGGTCCTGGGCGAGGACTACGTCCGCAGCGCCCGCAGCAACGGCCTCACCCAACTGCAGGTCGTGGTGCGTCATGGGTTGCGCAACGCGGCCATCCCGGTGGTCACCTACCTCGGGACGGCCCTGGGGCATCTCCTGGAGGGAGTGGTCATCACCGAGGTGATCTTCGCCTGGCCGGGCCTGGGAAGCCTCACCTACGAGGCGATCTCTCAGCGCGACTACCCCATGGTGCAGGCCGTCGTGCTGCTCGCCGGGTGCATGTACGTCCTCGTCAACCTGCTCGTCGACTTGTCCTATCGCCTGGTCGACCCGCGCATCCGGTTGGAGGTGGGCCGTGAGCACGTCTGAAGCGGTTCTCGGCCAGCGCGAGCACGTCCTCCTCCCTCAGGGCAAGCGGGTCCTGCGTCGCCTGGTTCGTGACCGCACGGCGCTGGTGGGCGCCGTCGTCGCCGCCCTGTTCGCAGCCGGGGCCGCCTTGGCACCGTGGCTGTCGCTCCACGACCCCATCGACACCGACTTCGCCAACCGCTTCGCCTCGCCCAGCCTGGAGCACCCGCTGGGCACGGACAACATCGGCCGCGACGTCTTGTCCCGCATCCTCCACGGTGGCCGCCTCTCCCTCGGCATGGCCGTCACCGCGACCGCCGGCATCACCACCCTGGGGCTCGTCCTCGGGCTCGTGGCCGGCATGTTGGGACGGCTCGTCGACACGGTCATCATGCGCCTGGTCGACGTGCTCCTCGCCCTCCCCACGCTGATCCTCGCTCTGGTGGTCGTCGGGCTGCTCGGTCAGGGTCTGCGCAACCTCATCGTCACCATCGTCCTCGTGCAGTGGCCCCGCTACGCCAGGTTGGTCAGAGGCATGACGCTCGAGGTGCGCGAGCGGGAGTTCGTGGAGGCAGCCGAGGCCGTGGGGGCCACCCGGTTCCGCACCACGCTCCGCCACGTCACCCCCAACCTGATCGGCCCGGTCGTCGTGTTCAGCACCATCGACATGGGCAGCACGCTCCTGGTCGTCTCCAGCCTGTCCTTCCTCGGCTTCGGCGTGGTCCCGCCCACGCCAGAGTGGGGGGCCATGCTCTCGGAGGCCAAGGCCTTCATCGACCGGGCTCCCCAGCTGCTGGCCTATCCCGGCCTGGCCATCACCACCATGGTGCTGGCGTTCAACCTGGCCGGGGACGGGCTGCGCGACTTCCTCGACCCCCGCACCGTGCAGGGCACACCACCCCGCGGGCGGGCCCGCCGCCGATCGTTGCGCCCCCACCCGGAGCCGGCGCCACCCGCCGCCGGCATGGAGAGTTAGCATCCTCCTCGCTGGACCGGGGGAGGAGAAGACATGGCGGAGGAATACGGCGTCGGTGGGCGCGAGCGGATCCTCGGGTCCTCGTTTGACTCCTTCGCCGACGCGGCGCGCAACGCGCTCGCCTCGAACCCCCCCACGACGCCCCATCGGATGCTCGAAGTCGTCCGGATGGTCGTGGAGGAGGGCGGCGTCGTCGGTCGCACCCAGTTCACGGTGGAGCTGATCGACGTGGCCCAGCAGCCGACCCTCTGAGGCGCTCGTCACGGCAGCGCGCCTGGTGTCAGCCGGTCGTGGCCACCACGGACAAGATGACGAGGAAGTGACAGGCGGCGGCGACCACCACCATCACGTGCCACACCTCGTGGTACCCGAAGACGCGAGGGAACGGGTTCGGCCGGCGGGTGCCCAGCACGATGGCGCCGGCGGTGTACACCACCCCGCCGACGACGAGCAGCACCACCTCGGGCGCGCTGAGGTGACGGGCCAGAGCCGGCAGGACGATCACGGCCAGCCAACCGAAGCCGATGTAGGCGGTCAGCCCGACGACCGGTCGCTCGGCGATGCCGGTGGCGGCCAGCGCCACCCCGATGGCGGCGCCGACCCACACCGCCGCCAGCATCCGGGCCCCCGTGGGCCCCTGGAGGGTGAGCAGGCACAGGGGCGTGTACGTGCCGGCGATCATCACGAAGATGGTGGCGTGGTCGATGCGCTTCATCCGGGCCCGGTGTACCGCCGTCCAGCGGCGCCGGTGGTAGGCCCCGCTGACTCCGAAGAGGGCCGAGAGCCCCGTCGCGTACACCAGGGCCCCGAGCCGTCCTCGCGCCGAGGTGGCGGTGGCCACCACGAAGGCGCCCGCCGGCAGTGACACGAAGAAGCAGACGAGGTGCAGCCAGCCGCGCAGAATCGGTGGAAGGGGCCTGGCGTCTGCCGGCGGGCGGTCGTCGTCGCGGACGGGCTGGGCCAAGCCGCTGAGGCTCACCGTCTCACCGTAGAGCGAGCCGGCGCCCACAGGCCGGTCTGCCGCCGTTCAGATCGCCGGCGAACCGGGGTCCGGGAGCATCGGCGTGCTGGCGGCAGCGGACCCTTCCGCGCTGGCCTCGGCGTCTTGTTCCTCCGGGTCGGCGAGGAGCTCGGGAAGATCGTCGGCTCCCGTGGGGTCCTCGCTGGCGCTGGGGTCATCGGACATGGGAACTCCTTGGATCGCCTCGGACGGGAACCGGGATCGTAACGCCACGCGTTGTCGGCGACCGTGCCCGGCGCAGCCGTGACAGCATGGCGGCGTGAAGGGCGATCGAGTCGAGATCCTCGTCGACGTCGGAGAGGGCGTCCGGGACTTCGAGATCCTCGCCACCAGAGCAGGCCGCCGGGTGGAGATCACCTCGGCTCGCGGCGTGGTCGAGGTGGCCGAGGTGACGCGCTCGGGGCAGCCGGTCCGCTCGGCGCGGTTCATGACGGCCCGCGTCGTCGCCATCGTGGAGCACCCGGCCCCGGAACGGGGGGAGTCGCCACCGGGGAGGCGGAGCCCGGCGCCGGCCCAGCCCTCCCTCAACCTGGTCGAGGACTGAAGGGACGGCCTCTGGCCCCTGCCTACGAGGGCGAACGGTCGGCCACGACGGCCATGGCGGCATTGCGGCCGTTGATGCCGATCACGCTGCCTCCGGGGTGCGTTGCCGCACCGCAGAGGTAGACGCTCGGCATCGGCGTGCGGGGTGCGAAGCGGCGGTCCCACATCTGGTCCGGCAGGCACGACCCCTGGAAGATGTTGCCGCCGGTGAGGCCGATGCGTCGTTCGACGTCGGGCGGGCCGAGGACCTCGAGGTGCTCGACGCAGTCCTCGACATCGGGAGCGAACCGGGCGACGTTGCGCAGCACCTGCCGGCCGATCTCCTCACGCCTCGAGTCCCATCCGCCGGTGGCCAGGCGGTAGGGCGCGTACTGGGCGAAGACGCTCATGGTGTGCTTCCCAGGCGGTGCGATGCTCGGGTCGTAGGGCGTCTGGAAGTACAGCTCGCACCACTCGGGGGCCGGCTCCCCGCGCCGGCAGGCGTCGAAGGCGGCCTGAGTGGCGTCGATGCCGGTGGAGATGGTCACCATGGCCCGGTACAGGTGTGGTGCGCCCCGCCCGGCATCGAAGCGGGGCAGGCGTGCGAGGGCGCAGTTCACCTTGACCACGGCGCTGTCCATCGACCACGCCTCGACGCGGGCCCGGAAGGAGTCGGGAACGTCCCCCTCGCACAGGGCCAGCGTGCGCTTGGGATCGGCGTTGGACACGACGGCGTCACACCGGATCAGCTCCCCGCCCTCGAGGCGGACGCCCTGGCCGGGCAGGATGGCGGCCACCGTCACGCCGGTGGCCAGGACGGCGCCGGCCTCGCTGGCGGCGTCGGCCAGGGCGAACGAGACGCGCCCGGTGCCGCCTTCCACGTAGCTCCACCCGCCGATCAGGCCCATGTTGTGCATGAGCCTCACCGCCGCCGTACCCGGATCCCGGGGGCCGGCGTAGGTGCCGATGATCCCGCCGCCGTGCAGCGCCGTCCTCAGTCGCTCGTCCTTCACGTGGCGCTCCACCAGGTCGGCGACGGAGATCTCGAAGAGCACCTCCAGGGCTTCGGGGTCGCCGCCGAGGAGGGCCTCGATGTGGGCCCGGTCGGGAGACGGCCCCACCCACGTGTCGCGCCCAGGCGCTCGGAGCGCGGCCCGGATGCGGTCGTAGACCTGCTGGTAGGCGAGGTAGCCGTCCACGTCCGAGGGCGAGAGCCGTTGGACCTCGGCCACCGTCCGGCGTCGGTCCGTCCACTCCGTGAAGGACTCGCCGTCCTCGAAGGGGCACCACGAGCTGGGGTCGGCCACCCGGGCCTTGTAGCCGTGGCGGGCCAGCTCGAGCTCGGAGATCACGAGCGGGTGGAGCAGGCCCACGAGGTAGGCGCACGGGCTCACGAGGTACCGGGGGTCGGGAAATGGCCGCTCCAGCGTGCACGCCCCACCGAGGCGCTGGCGCCGTTCCAGCACCAGCACCGACCGGCCCGAGCGGGCCAGGTAGGCCGCCGCCGCCAACCCGTTGTGCCCGCCGCCGACCACCACCGCGTCCCAAGGGCGCCGGGCCAGCTCCGGGATCGGCGCCGGGAGGCCCACCTCGCCCAGCGCGGCACTGGCCCTCATGGCCAGCGAG
>JALYHF010000275.1 GCA_030776745.1 Actinomycetota bacterium
GTCCCCAGCCGGTGGGGGTCGGGACCCCCCTCGGCGCCCTGGCTGCGAATGGCGATGGGCGCCAACGGGTTCGTGGGATCACGGCCCCACGGCCGCATGGCCGCCGCCTCCTTCGACGAGCAGCCTGCGGGGCTGCCGGCCTCGTGGCCCGGGCTCATCGCCGCAGACCCTCTTCCTCCCTGGGGCGCTCCGGGCGGCCGGCTGCCTCGTCGCCACCTGAGCGACGCTGCTCCAGGAACGATTCCATGCCGCTCGCATCGAGGGGCCGGGCGAAGTAGTAGCCCTGCCCCATGTCGGCTCCGATCGACACGAGCTCGGTGACCTGGTCCCGCTGCTCGACGCCCTCGGCCACCGTCTGGAGGCTGAAGGTGCGGGCCAGCTTCACCACGGCGCGGGCGACGGCGGACTGCTCGGGCCCCCGGGCCACGCCCTCCACGAAGGACTTGTCGATCTTCAAGATGTCGATCGGCAGCGACCGGAGGTAGCTGAGCGACGAGTAGCCGGTCCCGAAGTCGTCGACGGCCACCTTCATCCCGAGGCTCTTGAGCCGCTCGAGCTTGGCCACGGTGGCCTCGAGGTCGCTCATGAACAGGCTCTCGGTGATCTCCAGGGTGAGGCTGGCCGGGCCATGGCCGATGCTTCGAGGGACGCGGCCACCTCGTCGAAGAACCACTCGGACTCGACCTGGCGCACCGAGGCGTTGACGCAGAGCCGCAGCGGGACGCGGCGCGGGAACCGCTGGTGCCAGAGCCGACCCTGCACGCAGGCCCGTTCGAGGATCACCCGCCCCATCGGCCGGATGAGGCCGCTCTCCTCGGCGATCGGGATGAAGTCGGCGGGGGGGAGGAGGCCGCGCTCGGGGTGGAGCCAGCGGGCCAGCACCTCCATCCCCGTCGCCTCTCCCGTGCCCAGGGCCACGATCGGCTGATAATGGAGGACCAGCTCGTCCTGCTCGATGGCCCGGCGCAGGTCGGCCTCGAGGTCGAGCCGCTTGAGGGCAGCCAGGTGCATCTTCGGCTCGAAGACGGCATAGCGTCCCTTTCCGGTCGCCTTGGCCGTGTACATGGCGACGTCGGCGTTGCGCAGGAACTCGTCGGCATCCCGGGCGTAGTCGCTGAAGGCGATGCCCACGCTGCCGGTGAGGATGACCTCCTTGCCGTGGAGCCCGAAGGGAAGGCTCAAGCTGTCGAGGAGCCGCTGGGCCAGCGCAGCCGCATCCCTCTCCGAGGTGTTCTCCACCAGGACGGCGAACTCGTCGCCTCCGAGGCGGGCGACGATGTCGCTCGGGCGGACCCGGGCCCGCATGCGCTCGGCCACCGTGACCAGCACCTCGTCTCCGGCGGCGTGGCCCAGGCTGTCGTTGATCGTCTTGAACCCATCGAGGTCGATGAAGAGCACGGCGTGCTTGACCTGAGTGCGCCGGCGGTGGGCCAGGGCGTGCTCGACGTGGTTCCCGAACAGGGCGCGGTTGGCCAGCTTGGTGAGCGCGTCGTGCAGGGCCAGATGGACGAGCTCTTCCTCTCGCGCCTTGCGTTCCCGGAGGTCGTGCAGGTTGAGGACGGTGCCCCGGACGTGGGGGTGGTCGGCCATGTCGGTCACGTGGGCCTCGACCTCGACCCACCCGTTGGTGACATGGGAAGCCCGCAGCTCGGTCGTCGCCCTCGAACGAGCCCCCCGCTCCAGGAGGAGGTTCCGGATGGCGGCCAGCTTCGGGCGGTCGTCGGGATGGATCAGCCCGGCCAGCGGCTCGCCGGCCAGGAACTCGGAGGGACGGCCGAGCATCTCCACGGCGGCCGGGCTGGCGTACCGGATGCGACCGTCGCCCTCGAACACCACGGTGACGTCCGAGGAGGTCTCCAGCACGGCGGCACAGCCCAGCGCCGTCCCCATCCGGTCGAGGTCCGAGGCCATGGAGTTGAAGATCCCGCCGAGCCCTCCGAGCTCGTCGTCGAACCGGATGTCGACGCGCGCCCCCGCCTCTCCGGCGGCTACGCGGCGCGCCGCTCCGGCGACGGCGAGGGCGGGCCGTACGATCCGGTGGCGCCACTGGTGCCAGGCGACCAGAGCCAGCGCCAGGGTGGCCACGAGCCCCCCGGCCAGGCCCAGCTCGGCGCGTCGGGCCTCGGCTGAGGCCAGCGCTCGCCGGGCCGGCCCGAGGTCCGCCCACGCCAGAACACTCAGCGAGAGGACCACGGTCAGGGCGAACACCGCCGCCAGGAGGAGGCGGGCGGGAGCCGGCAGAGGCAGCTCGGTGGGCGGCTCGGGCCTGCCGGCGCCCGCGCTCGGGTGGGCGGCGCAGGGCGAGCGGGCAGCCCGAACGGACTTCACATGCCTTGATCGGCAAGCAGGCGAACCGCCTTGACGTAGGGCCGGCCGGCGTGCTGCTCAGCGCTGATGGACGGGGCACCACCACGTTGTGCGTCCCCCGACCCTGCTTCGGGAGAGCGGGGCGCCGTCCCTGGGGCAGGCCCCTCCGGGGGAGCGGGCCGGAACGAGGTCACCGGTGTGCGAGCCGCCCCGGTCGATGAGATCCTCGACGGTGCCCCGCAGGTGGCGGTGGAGCCGCCGAAGCTCGGCCGGCGTGAGCGAGCCGGCCGGACGGCGGGGGTCCAGCCCGGCCCGCCAGAGCGCCTCGTCGGCCAGCAGGTTCCCGACGCCGGCGAGCCGGGCCTGGTCCAGGAGGCGAGCCTTGAGGGGCGTCGTGCTGGCGGCCAGTACGTGGCGCAGCCGTGACGGTGTGAGCTCGAGGACGTCCGGGCCCAGCCGGCTCTCGTCCGGGTCGAGGTACACCGCTCCCAGCCGCCGAGGGTCCCGCACCCGCAGCTCACCGCCGTCGGCGAAGCGAAGGGTGAGACGGTTCCAGGCCGACGCGTCTCGCTGGCTGGAGTAGAGGAGCCGGTCCACGCCGGGGCGGCCGTCGAGGACGAGGCGGCCGGTCATCCCGAAGTGGAGCCCGAGCACCCCGCCGCCGCTGATGTCCAACAGGAGCAGCTTGCCGATGCGCCTGGCGGCGGTGAAGGGGTGGCCCAGGAGCGCCGCCCGCAAGGCCTTGGCGTCGACGCCGCCCTTGAGGAACCAGGCGTCGGGGGCGTCCACCTCGACGATCGGCCGCCCGAGCGCCGCCTCGGCCAGCCGGCGGTACGCCTCCACCTCCGGCAGCTCGGGCACCGAAAGGGAAAGCTACCGGCACCACCTACAGTTGACCCATGGCGCCCGAGACCGCGGCGAAGAAGGAACGCTGGACGGCCCAGTGGAAGGAGCTGTTCGCCGAGGTCGTCACCTCCGGGCTCTGCACGGGCTGCGCCGGCTGCGTGGTGGCGTGCCCTCACGACGTGCTCGGCTACCAGGACCGGGACGGCGTCTACCGACCCTTCCACCTCGAAGAGGAGCTGGGCCCGGCGAACTGCGGCCACGGCGAGAAGGGCTGCACCTCCTGCACCCGGGCCTGCCCGCGGTTTCGAACCTGGGAGCCGGAGATCGACGAGCACCTCTTCGGCCGCACTCGCCGCCCGGACGAGATGGACGGCATCTCCAAGGACATCATCCTGGCCCGGGCCACCGACCCGGACGTCCACCACAAGGGCCAGGACGGCGGGCTCGTGTCGGCGATCCTCCTGTGGGCCCTCGAGCACGGCTACATCGACGCCGCCCTGGTCTCCTACCTCGAGGGCGACGGCACGTCGTGGAAGGCGGTCCCCGGTGTCGCCCGCACGCGCGAGGAGGTGCTGGCGGCGGCGGGAAGCCGCTACACCTACTCGGCCAACACCATGGCCTATGGCCACGCGGTGGCCTCCGGCGCCGAGAAGCTCGCCTTGGTGGGCATGAGCTGCCAGTCGTCGGTCCCACCGGTGCTGTCGGTGCGCAAGGCGGGCAAGCCCGCCCGCCGCTTCGCCCTCAACATCGGGCTGCTGTGCTCCAAGACCTTCGACGACGCCATCTTCGAGGAGCTGTTCGAGGCCAGGTACGGCCTGAAGAAGCAGGACATGGTGAAGATGAACATCAAGGGCGTGTTCCAGATCTGGATGCGCAACGGCGACTACCACGAGGTCCCGCTGAAGGAGTGCCACGCGTGGACCCGCGAGGGCTGCAAGCTGTGCCCGGACTTCGCCGCCGAGCACGCCGACATCTCCACCGGGGGGATCGGCGCCTTCAACGACTGGACCCTCACCGTCGTGCGCACCGACATCGGCCGCGAGATCGTCGTGAAGATGCTGGAGGACGGCACCATCGAAGGCCGGCCCGGCGACGACGACCCGGGGGCCATCGCCCTCCTCCGCAAGCTGTCCATCGTGAGCCGGCGCCGCTGGCCCGAGACGGCCGTGCCCGACCCGAAGATCGGCGTCCCCCCACCCAAGAAGAAGGCGCCGCCCGGGGGGCCCGGACCGACCGCCGCGGCCAGCATGCCCGTGCCCCTCTCCTGACCCCGACGGCGGGCCGCCCATGATGGACGCCACCCCGCTGAACGCCGTGCTCACGGTGATGGCGGGCGTGGTGACCGGCTTGCTGTCCGCCGCCTTCGGAGTGGGCGGGGCGGTGGTCTCCACGCCCGCCGTGCGCCTCCTGGGTGTCAGCGCCGCCTTCGCCGTCGGCACCACCCTCCCGTCCATCCTGCCCAGCGCGGCCACGGGGACGGTCCGCTACACACGGGAGTCCCTGGTGCGCTGGTCGGCGGTGGCGTGGGCGGCACCCCCCGGCATCGCCTTCGCCGTCCTCGGCTCCCTGCTGTCCAAGGAGGTACCAGGGGAGGGCCACTGGCTCATGATCGCCACGGCCGCCCTCCTCGGCATCACGTCCTGGCGCATGGCCCACCCCGAGCGGCCGACCGACGTGGCCGGCACCGACCAAGGGGATCCCCCCAGCGACCACCCGCTCGTCCTGATCGGAGTGGGAGCCCTGGCCGGTCTGCTCTCCGGGCTCCTCGGGGTGGGCGGGGGGGTCGTCCTGGTCCCGGGCCTGGCCGAACTGGCTCGCGTCCCCCTGAAGAGCGCCATCGCCACCTCGCTGGTCTGCGTCGGCATCCTCGCCGTCCCGAGCACCGTCACGCACTGGTCGGTCGGTGACATCGACTGGCGCACGGCCATCCTCCTCTCGCTCGGAGTCGTCCCGGGGGCGCGCCTCGGGGCGGTGGCGGCCATACGGGCCAGCGACGCCAGGCTGCGACTCGCCGTTGCCTCCTTCCTGGGCGTGGTCTCCGTCGTCTACGGCGTCAGCGAGGCTCTCGCCCTCGCTCGTCAGTGAGCGCCATCCACAGGATGCTGCTCGCTGATCTGGCGGGCCCGGGCGAAGGCGGCGTCGAACATCGGCTCGGTCAGCTTCCCGGTGAAGGTGTTCTGCTGGCTCGGGTGGTAGGAGCAGACCACGATACGCCCGTCCGCCAGGCCCACCTCCACCCCGTGGCCGAAGCGGGGACGGCGGCGGAGGCCCGCGAGGCGGGCCACGGCGTCGTAGGCGAACTGTCCGAGGGGCACGACCACCCGCAGCGACGCCAGAACCGCCATCTCGCGGGCCAGGTACGGGAGGCAGGCGTCCCGCTCCTCGGGGGTGGGCCGGTTGGCCGGTGGTGCGCAGCGAACGGCGGCGGCCACGTAGGCGCCGCGTAGCCGCAGTCCGTCGCCGGCATCCCGGCTCGTCGGCTGGTTCGCGTACCCCGCCCGGTACAGGGCGCGGAAGACCCAGTTGCCCGAACGGTCGCCGGTGAACACCCGACCGGTGCGGTTGCCGCCGTGGGCGGCGGGAGCCAGGCCCACGACGAGGAGGGTGGCATCGGGGTCTCCGAAGCCGGGAACGGGGCGCCCCCAGTACACCTCGTGGGCGAAGGCCGCCCGCTTTCGGGTGGCCACGAGCTCCCTCCACGCCACCAGTCGCGGGCAGGTCCGGCACTCGACGACCTCGGCGTTGATGCGGTCCAGCGGGCCGGGATTGGCCACGGTCAGAGGCTAGGTTGGCTCGCCACAGTGCCCCGTCGCCGGAAGCCGCCCGCCGCCACCGTCGCCCTGCTCGTGCGCCACGGACGCACCCCAACCACGGGCAGCGTGCTCCCGGGCCGGGCGCCGGGCCTGCACCTGGCCGACGTGGGGCGGGCCCAGGCAGCGGCGGTGGCCGAGCGGCTGGCCGCCCTGAAGACGGTCGACGCCGTCTACGCCTCGCCCCTGGAGCGGGCGCGGGAGACGGCCGCCCCCATCGCCAAGCGCCTCGGGCTCAAGGTCCGGGCCGACAAGGGGCTGCTCGAGTGCGACTTCGGCGAGTGGACGGGCGCCGAGCTGAAGGCGCTCAGGAAGCTGCCCGAATGGAAGGCGGTCCAGCGGTACCCAAGTGGGTTCCGCTTCCCGAAGGGTGAGTCGTTCGTGGAGATGCAGACCCGGGTGACGAGCGCCGTCAGCCGGCTCCGGGCCCGCCACCCCGGCGGCACGCTCGTCCTCGTCTCCCACGCCGACCCCATCAAGGCGCTCGTCGCCGAGGCGGCCGGGACCCACCTCGACCTGTTCCAGCGCCTGGTCATCTCGCCGTGCTCGGTCACGGCCATCGCCTTCGGCGACGCCGGCCCGGCCGTGCTCACGGTGAACTCGGTGGGCGACCTCTCCGAGCTCAAGGCCTCGTGATGCCGCAGTGAGCGAGCCGATGGCGAGCGAGCCAATGAGCACAGCGCGCCGCTCACGGCCGCCGACGGAGGCGGCTCAGTGAGCGACTCCTACGAGCTGTTCGACGTGGACAAGCTCACCGTGGGAGCGGTGGGCGAGCCGGGCCGCCGGCTCTTCCTCCTCCAGGCCCGCCACGCCGGCCAGCTGGTGACGCTCAAGCTCGAGAAGGCCCAGGTCGTCGCCCTGTCCACGTACCTGTCCGACCTGCTCAAGCGCCTGCCCAGACCGGAGGCGCTGCCCGACGATCTCGAGCTGGAGGAGCCGGCGGAGCCGGAATGGGTGATCGGCAGCCTCGGGGTCTCCTACGACGAGGCGCTCGACCGGCTGGTGCTCGTGGCCGAGGAGGCGGTGCTCGAGGACGAGGAGGCGGCCGAGGCGCGATTCGGCGTCACCAGGGCGCAGGTGGCGGCGCTGGTCAACCGGGGCACCCGCCTGGTGCAGGCCGGCCGGCCTCCCTGCCCGCTCTGCGGCTACCCGCTCGACCCGTCAGGACACGCTTGCCCCAGGACGAACGGGCACCGGCCCCCGACGCTCTGAGCGTCCTCACCCACGGCGCCGTCGAGGTCCTGGGGCGGTTGCCGTGGAGCTCGAACGCGACGTTCCTCGTGACCCTCCGCCACCGGGACGTGTCGATGGCCGCCGTGTACAAGCCCCATGGCGGCGAGCGCCCGCTGTGGGACTTCCCGGCCGGCCTCTTCGTCCGAGAGGTGGCGGCCTACCGGCTGTCGGAGGCACTGGGCTGGAGCATCGTCCCCGAGACGGTGGCCCGCACCGACGCGCCGCTCGGCCCGGGCTCACTGCAGCGGTTCGTGCCCGCAGACTTCTCCCAGCACTACTTCACGCTGCTCGAGCAGGCCGAGCACCACGACGCCCTCCGCACCATCGCCGCCTTCGACCTCCTGGCCAACAACGCCGACCGCAAGAGCGGGCACTGCCTCCTGGGCGAGGACGGGCGCGTGTGGGCCATCGACAACGGCCTGTGCTTCCACGCCCAGCCCAACCTGCGCACGGTGATCTGGGACTTCTGTGGGCAGCCCATCCCCCCCGCCCTCCTGGGCGACATCGCGCGGGTGGCGTCATCGGTCCCCGGGCTGGAGGAGCTGCTGCACCCGGCGGAGATCGCCGCCCTCACGCGACGGGCGGCGGCCGTGGTGGCCGAGGGGGTGTTCCCGGACCCAGGAGTCTCCCGCCGGTCGTACCCATGGCCGCTGGTGTGAACGGCCGGGTCCGAACGTGAACACCGCGGTGGCCAAGGCCGTCGACCTGGGTGACCTCGACGAGCTCATCCGTCTCGTCGACCGGCTGTGCACGGAGGGTGAGTGGGACGCCCTGGTGGAGCTGCGGGACGGCTGCCGGGCCGCCCTGCAGCGCGGCCGCCAACTGTGGCCGGCCGCCGCCCACGCCGAGTACCGCCTGGCCCTGGAGGCCCCGGGCCGCTGGGCGGCCAGGATGCTGCACGCCGACGCCGGCCGGTTCACCCTCGGTCCGCTGACCGAGGTGGCGGCCTCCACCCACCGCTGGGAGGAGCTGGCCCCCCACGCACCACCGGGGCCGGCTTCCTCCGTCGCCGCCCACGAGCGCGTCGTGCGCGGAGAGGACCTGCGGGGCGACAACCGGGTGGACCCCGACGTCCTCGAGCTTCCGCTCGTCCTGCAACCCTGGGAGCCCGCCTACCCGCTGGCGTCCTACGGTGCGGACCAGGCGCAGTTCCCGCCTCCCCCGCTGCCGGCCGTGGAGCCGGTGAGACTGCCGACCACCGTCGAGGTCGTCGACGACCCGGAGGGCTGCCGCGCCCTGCTCGAGGTGGCGGCGGCGTGGACGGGTGAGTCCAACGGGCGGGCCGAGGCGGTGGCCGTGCGCGGCCCCGCCGCCGCCGCCATCGCCGCCCTCGGTGTCCCGACGGCGCGCCTGGGCGAGCTGTCGACCGCCGAGGCGCTGGCCCAGTTGGCCTGGGCCGGGGCCAGCGGCGGCGCCCACGGCCGCCGAAGGGGGATGGCCTCAGGCCGCTTCGCCTCCTGGTGGTCGGTCGCCGCCCTGGCCGGGCTGCTCGACCGCTGGCCGGTGGACCCGGAGGGTTTGGGGGAGGCGGCCAGCGCGCTGCGCTGGTTCTCGTGGGACGCCGGCGAGCCGATCACCGGATGGTCGCTCCGCATCGCGGTGGAGGAGGGCCACGAGGGCTGGGCCTGGGCCCTGGCCGCCACCGACGCCGCCTGAACTGCCGAGCCCCGGACGGCCCGGCTAGCGTCCCAGCGGCGGCCAGCAAGCACGACGGCGAGAAGGGCAACCGGTGAGCACGGAAGACGAGGTGCGGCTGGACGTACCCGCGACACCTGAGTACCTGCACCTGGCGCGCGTGACTGCGTCGGGCCTGGCCAGCCGGCTGGGGTTCAGCTTCGACGAGGTCGAAGACCTGCGCCTGGCGCTCGACGAGTTGTGCTTCGCCCTCATCGGCAGCCAGGGCCGGCCGGGTTCCGTGCAGCTGCGCTACGCCCTCACCGACGGGACGCTGCTGGTCGAGGGGCGGGGGACGTTCGGGTCCGACGGCGTCGACCCGAGCCTCACCGAGTTCTCCCAGAAGATCCTGTCCGCCCTGGTCGACGAGTACCGGGTCTACCGCGACGAGCTGGACAGCCCCTGCTTTCGCTTGGTGAAGCACCGGGCCGCCGTGGTGCCGTGAGCTTCGACCCCGACCAGCGCGACGAGCTGCGGCGCAAGTTCGCCGAGTTCGCCCGGACCCGTGACCCGAAGCTGCGCCACCAGCTCATCGAGGCCCACCTGGGGCTGGCCGAGTACCTGGCTCGTCGCTTCAGCAATCGGGGGGAACCACTCGACGACCTCGTCCAGGTCGGCTCGGTGGGGCTGCTCAAGGCGGTGGACCGCTTCGAGCCAGTACGAGGCGTGGAGTTCTCCACCTACGCCACCCACACCATCGTCGGAGAGCTCAAGCGCCACTTCCGTGACAAGGGCTGGGCCGTGCGGGCTCCGCGACGGATGCAGGAGCTCTACCTTCGTCTGGGCAAGGTGGTGGCCACCCTCAGCCAGGAGCTGGGTCGCTCCCCCACCATCCAGGAGCTGGCCACCGAGGCACAGGTGTCGGAGGAAGAGGTGCTCGAGGCCCTCGAAGCCGGCCAGGCCTATCGGTTCTCGTCCCTCGACGCCCCGAGCCCTGCCGAGGAGGACGGTGACAACATGGCGTCCTACCTCGGCAAGGACGATTCCGGCCTGGTGGACGCCGAGCACCGCGCCGCCCTGTCGCCCCTGATATCCAGCCTTCCGCCCCGCGAGCAGATGATCCTGCACCTTCGGTTCTTCGAAGGCATGACGCAGTCGGAGATCGCCGGGCGGCTCGGGATCAGCCAGATGCACGTCTCCCGCCTGCTGGCTCGAAGCCTGGCCCAGCTTCGCACAGCGGCGGAGGCGGAGACATGAGGAGGTACAGCCCCCAGTGAAGCTCCTGCTCGTCGTCAATCCCACCGCGTCGGCCGTCAAGCCCAAGGGTCGAGCAGCCATCGAGCGGGCGCTGTCCGTCGACCACGACCTCGCCGTGGTCGAGACCGCCGAGCGGGACCACGCCACCGAGCTGGCTCGTGACGCGGCCTCCGACGGCATCGAGGTCGTCGTCGTGCTCGGCGGCGACGGCACCCAGAACGAAGCGGCCAATGGGCTGGCCGGCACGTCCACGGCGCTGGCGGCGCTGCCCGGGGGCTCCACCAACGTGTTCGCCCGCACCATCGGCTTCCCCAACGACGCCGTGGCCGCCACCGACGAGCTGGTCGCCGCTCTGGCCGGCGACGCCCGGCGCCGTGTCGGGCTGGGCACGGCCAACGGGCGCTACTTCCTCTTCCACGTGGGGCTGGGCTTCGACGCCGCCGTGGTCGAGCAGGTCGAGAAGCGCAGCGAGCTCAAACGCCGTTTCGGGCAGGCCGTGTTCGTGTACGCCACCTTCTCCACGTGGTTCCGCCACTTCGACCGCTCCCGGCCCCACTTCACCGTGCGCTTCGCCGACGAGGACGTCGTCGACGGCTACTTCGCCATCTGCCTGAAGACCAACCCGTACACCTTCCTGGGCAAGCGGCCGTTCAACGTGGCGCCCGACGCCGGCTTCGACCGGCGCCTGGCCATGGTGACGTTCACGGACCTCAGGTTCGCCACCGTGGGCGGCGCCGCGCTGGCCGCGCTCTCGGGTTCGGGCCAGCGGCTGCGCCAGGCCCGCAGCCTCGAACACCGCAGCGACCTCGAGTCCATCACCGTCACCGCGCACCAGCCGTTCGGCTACCAGGTGGACGGTGACTACCTAGGCCAGGTGGAGACCCTCGAGCTCGGCCACCAGCCTTCCTGCCTCGACCTCATCTGCCCCCCTCGCTGAGGGCGGCCCGGGCCAGGTCGGGCACGGTGGTGATCACCGCGTCCACGCCCGCGTCGGCCAGCCATCGGATTCGTTCCGGCTCGTCCACGGTCCAGGCGGTGACCACGAGGCCCACGTCGTGGACAGCGGTCACCAGCTCCGGTGTGACGCCGTGATGGTGCGGATGAAGGGCGGTGTGCCCGCCGTCGCTGGCTGCTGCCAGGGCCTGGCGCTGGTCGTAGGCAGGCAGGGTCAGCCACGCCGTGGCCACGCCCGGGTCGGCCGAGCGCACCGCGTCGATGGCCGCCATGGCGAACGACGACACCACGGTCCGTTGGTGAGCCCGGCGCTCGCCCACCAAGGCGGCCACCGCTCTCGCCGTCGGCTCGGACGGGTCGAAGCCGGGCTCGGAGGGCAGGTCCTTGACCTCGATGTTCACCACCATGTCCTCACAGGCCTCGAGGGCGGCATCGAGGTGAGGGACCCACGAAGGCAGCTCGGTGCAGGCGACCCCGGCGACGGCCCGCCCGTCGGCCAGCACGGGGTCGTGGTGGACCACGACGGCGCCGTCCGCGGTACGGCGAGCGTCCAGCTCCACGCCGTCGGCGCCGAGGCGCCGGGCCTCCACGAAGGCCTCGATGGTGTTGCCCAGGCGCACCGCCGAGGCCCCCTGATGGGCCAGCACCAGCGTCACGCGGCAGCGCCCGGCCCAAAAAATGGTTGCACCGGGTACGGGCAGCCGATAGGGTTGGCCCTATCCAGGCGATTCAAACCGCAGTTGCCCGAAGCAACCCATGTGAACGAAGTCACGAAATCGCCGAGCGACATCTACCGCACGACGACAGCCGACGAGGAGCCACCGTGGCGCTCACATGGAACCGTGCCATCGACTGGGACGTCGAGGACTGGCGGGGTCAGGCCGCCTGCAGGGACACCGACCCGGACCTGTTCTTCCCGGTCGGCAGCACCGGGCCCGCTCTCGAGCAGATCCAGTCGGCCAAGGCCGTGTGCCGCCAGTGCGACGCACGGCCCGCCTGCCTCGAGTTCGCCCTGGCCACCAACCAGGAGTCGGGGGTGTGGGGCGGCACCTGCGAGGAGGAGCGGCGGAAGCTGCGCAAGTCCTGGCTGGCCGGTCAGCGCCGAGCCGCCAGCTGAGCCTGCTGCTGCCGCACCGCCGGCGCTGACCTGCCTCACGGGCCCGGCCGCGCCGCCGGCCCCATCGGGACGCGCAGCTCCACCACCGTCCCGCCGTCGGTGGACATCTGGATCGTGCCCCCCAGCTGGCCGGTGACGAGGTCCCGGACGATGGACAGCCCGAGCGACGCGGTGCTGGCGATCGAGAAGCCCTCGGGGAGGCCCCTCCCGTTGTCGCGCACCTCGACCACGAGCGTCGTGCCGTCGTTGGCCAGCACCAGGTCCACCCGCCGCTCCCCGGCGTCGAGGGGCTCCTCGCCGTCCGGGAAGGCGTGCTCGACGGCGTTCTGCACGAGCTCGGCCAGCACGACGGCGAGCGGTGTGGCCAGCTCGGCCGGCAGCTCCCCGGCCTCTCCCTGCACCGAGAAGAGGACCGGCCGGTCCGGGCTCAGCACCCCGTCCTTGGCCATGCGCAGGATCGGATCGACGATCTCGTTGAAGTCCACCTGCTGAGCGGGGTCCCGGGACAGGATCTCGTGGACCACGGCGATGGAGCGGATGCGCCGCTCGGCCTCGGCCAGGGCGACGGTGGCCTCGCCCGGCGGCAGACGGCGGCCCTGGAGCCGGAGCAGCGACGAGATGGTCTGCAGGTTGTTCTTCACCCGGTGGTGCACCTCGCGGATGGTGGCGTCCTTGGACACGAGGAGCCGGTCCCGTCGCCGGAGGTCGGTGACGTCTCGCAGCAGCACCAAGGCCCCGGTGATCCCGTTCTCGTCCAGCAGCGGCACGCAGCGGACCAGCACGATGACGTCGGTGTGACGCTCGATCTCCTCGGTCACCGGGACGGCATCGAGGAAGGCCCGCTTGACCGCCGTCTCCTCCACCCCCAGCTCGTCGAGGCGGAGGCCCTGAGTGTTGTGGTAGATCCCCATGCGGTGGAGCGCGTTCACGGCGTTCGGCGACGCGTAGTCCACCCGACCGCTGTGATCGAGGAGCAGCGCCCCGTCTCCCACCCGCGGCGCTTCGGCGGTGGGCGCGTCCTCGACGACGAAGGGGAACCGGCCGTGGACGATCATGCGGGCCAAGCGGTCGAACACCTCCACGTAGACCCGCTCCAGCTCGCCGGCGCGGCGGCCACCGACCACGAGGGGTGACTCCCGGGTCAGCACGGCCAGCAGCTCACCCTTCCAGCGGACGGGGATGCACTGGAGCCGGGCCCGTTCGCCCCGGTCGGCCACGCTGTGCTCCCCCTCCACGATGGCACCGAGGCGCCAGGCACGAGCCACCAGCGGCCGCTCGGCGGCATCGACCACCCGCCCCACCAGGTCGTCGTGGTGGAGGGTCTGGCTGGTGCTGGGCCGCATCTGGCCCTGTACCACGAACCGGTCGCCGTGCTCGCCGGCCGCTGGCACGAACAGCAACAGGTCGGCGAAGGACAGGTCGGCGAGCAGGCCCCACTGGGCCACGAGGCGCTGCAGGTGGGCCTGGCCCTCCTCGGGGATGAAGGCGGGCTCGACCGTCACGGCGCGGGAGCGGGGGGGCCGGCGAGCGGCACCGGGCGAGCGTTGCGAGACGAGTAGGCGTTGAGCGCCTCGTACCCGGCGGCGGCCAGCAGGGGGCGCAGCTCGACTACCCCTTGGCCGACCTCGGCCAGACGATGGGCGTCGGACGCGGTGGTGACCGGCACCCCCCGGGCTCGGAACCGCTCGAGCAGCGGCCGGGCCGGGTAGGCCTCGCCCACCGGCTTGCGCCATCCGGCCGAGGACACCTCGGCCGCCAGTCCGCCGGCGGCAGCCGCCTCGGCCATCCGGTCGTACAGCTCTTCGGGGAAGGAGGGCACGCGGCCGGTGACCTTGCACAGGTCGGGGTGGGCGAGAACGTCGCACGCGCCCGAGGCGGCCAGCTCCTCGACGGCCTCGGTGTAGGAGGCCCACACGCGCTCGGTGGTGCGAGCCTCCCACTCGGCGGCGACCACGGCGTCCTCGAAGTTGTCGAAACCCCACGCTCCGAGCCAGTGGACCGACCCGAGCAGGACGTCGAAGGGATACCCGTCGAGCAGGGCGGCGACCTTGTCCATCCGCCCGGCGTAGTGGTCCACCTCGAGGCCCAGCACCACGGGAAGCCCGCCGGCGCGGGCCGCGAGCACGGCCTCCACGTAGGCGTCGAGGTCGGCGCGGGCGTGCTCGCCCCAATAGGCGGCCATGGCACGACGCAGGCGCGGGTCGGGGTCGTCGTCCCAGAAGCCGGCCAACACGGCATCGGCTTGGGCAAAGCGGAACAGGTGCTCGGTGACGGCGATCTCCGTCACCCCGGCGCCGGCCGCCCGCTCGCAGTAGGCAGCCAGCTCCTCCACCGTGGGCGCGTGGTCCCGCTCCCCGTGAGACCAGAGGTGAAGGTGGTAGTCGAGCACCGTTCAATGCTACGGGCGAGGCGCGCGGGTCAGCCCCAGATCCGCTCGGCCAACCGCAGGAGGCCGCCGAGATCGTAGATGTCGGTCTCGAAGTACGGCACGCTCGCCACCACGGCGGGGGCCACCGCTAGCTCGGCCCGCTGCTCGGCCTCCCGCTGGGCCACCACCTCGAAGCGCAAGAAGCTCTCGGCCACCTCGGTCAGCACCCGGCTGACCTGGGCCGGCTCCCCCACACCGTCGGCCATGCTGGCCGCGATCCGATCCGCCTCCTTCTCGAGCCGGCTGGCGGTGGCCGCCGCCCGCTCGTCGAGGAGGAAGGGGGGCAGCACCTTGTTCAGCACCACCGCACCGAGGTGGTAGCGCTTGGCGGCGAGGACGCCGATGAACTGCTCGGCCTCGTGGACCGGTGCCGCCTCGAGCGTGCTCACGACCACGAAGGTGGTGCGCTTGTCGTGGAGCAACCGGAGCACGGCATCTGCCCGCTCGCGGAACCCGGGCGCCATCGTCTGGAACAGCGAGAAGAACTCCGAGACGTCCTTCAGGAACTGCGACCCGAGGACGCGGTCGGCCACCGTGAAGAAGGGCTTGGAGGCGAAGCTCAAGACACTGGATCGGTAGGGCGCGGCCAGGACCCGGAGGAGCCGGCTCGAGAAGAACTCCGCCATCCGTTCCGGCGCCTCGAAGAAGTCGAGGGCGTTGCGGGTGGGGGGCGTGTCCACGACGATCATGTCGTAGTTCCCGCCGTGGTGCAGCTGGTAGAGCCGTTCCATGGCGATGTACTCGTGGCTGTGCACGAACTCACCGGTGATGTTCTCGTAGAGCTTGTTGTCCAGGATGTCGCGGGCCGTGCGCCGGTCGGGGGCGTGGCGGACCACGAGGTCGTCCCACGACTGCTTGGTGTCGAGCATGGCCGCCCACAGCTGGCCGCGGGGGGACACGCCGGCCCGGTCGAAGAGCTCGGGGGGAACCTGGCGCTCCTCGTTGCCCAAGCCCTTGACGCCCAGTGCGTCGGCCAGGCGCCGGGCCGGGTCGACGGTCAGCACGAGGACCTTGCCTCCGTGGCGCACCACGGCCATGGCGGCCAGGGCGGCTGCCGTCGTGGTCTTGCCCACCCCGCCCGAGCCGCAGGACACCACGATCTCCTTGGCCGCCAGCAGCTGCTCGATCGACCCCGTCCGGCCTTGCACTCAGTACCCCATCTCGGCGGCGAGCGCCTCGGCCACCTGGTGGATCGAGCGGAGCCCGTGGGACCGGACGAACAGGTACGGGACATAGAGCAGCGGGATGGTCGGGTCGACGCTCTCCCGCAGGTGCTCGAGATGGCCGGCTCTGGTCCGGCGGAGGGTGACGGCGAGCCGGGCGGCGTCGAGGATGGGGCCGACGTCGCCGCCCACCCGCTCGGCCAGGGCGGCGTCGTGGGGTGGGGCGGCCAGGCGCTCGAAGACCTCCTCCTCCCCCCGGCCGAACAGCTCGGGCAGCACGCGGTTGACCACGATGGCGGCCAGGTCCACGCTGGTCTCCGCCTCGACCCTCGCCGCCAGCTCGACCGTCTCGCTGACCGGCATCTCCTCCGGCGTGGTCACGATGACCAGTCCGGTCTGCGCCGGGTCGGAGAGGACCTCGAGCAGCCACCCCGTCTGCTGGCGGACCAGGCCCACCTGGACCAGCTCGTTGATGGCCTGGGGGGCGGCCAGCTGGCCCACGATGTGGCCGGTGGCCGAGGCGTCCACCACCACGAGGTCGTAATGGCCCTGGCGGGCCTCGTAGGCGAACTTGCCCACAGTGAGGATCTCGCGCACTCCTGGCGCAGCGGTGGCGACGAAGTCGAACATCCGGGCCAGCGGGCCGAGGCGGGCCACGTGCGGGAGCTTCAGCTGAAGGGCCAGGTACTCCTTGAGCGAGGCCTCGGTGTCCATCGACATGGCGAAGAGCCCGGGTTGGAGCTCGCGCTCCTTGAACGAGGTGGGCCCGGTCTCGAAGAACGCCGACAGGTCGCCCTTGGCGTCGACCTCGCAGGCGAGGGTGCGCCTTCCGTGCTGGGAGGACAGCAGGGCCAGCGCAGAGGCGACGGTGGTCTTGCCCACTCCTCCCTTGCCGGTGACGAAGAGGAGCTTGCGGTCGAGAAGATCGACCACCTAGGGCGCGCCGAAGCCGACCCGCCGCTCCTCGTAGCCGCCGATCTCCACGTAGGCCAGCTTGGCCGAGGGGACGCCGACCCGCCGTCCTCTGCGGTCCTTCACCCAGAGCACCTTGCCGTCACCGGACAGCGCCTCCTCAACCAGCTTCACCAGCTCGTCGCCATCAGCGTCGTCGCCCAGGTCGACCTCGATCTCCTTCGGCGTGTAGGTGACACCGATGCGAACGTCCACGTCGCTACTCCTCTCGCTGGTCCGGCGGCGTTGTCATGGTAGGCGGCTCCGGGGGCGGCTCGGCCTGGTCCCGGCCGGGCTCGGCCCCGCCCGTCGGCTCGGAACCCCATCTTCCCCATCTCGGCGTCCGGCGGGCGAGCACGAGCCAGGCCACGCACACGAGCACGGTGAGCAACGCCGTGATCTGGCTGCCGGTGAGGCCGAACCGGCGCACGTCCTCGCGCAGGAAGTCCTCGAAGATGCGCTGCGCTCCGTACCAGGCTCCGAAGACGATGATGAGGAACCCGTCGTAGCGGGGCTTGCGGCGCAGGATGAGCAACGCCACGAGCAGCACCGCCGTGAGCAGGAGGTCGTACAGCGCCGTCTGGTGGACGATGGTGCCCGGTACGCACGGAGAGGCGGTCTCGACGTCTGCCGACGGGCAGCGGTACCCGAGGAAGAAGTCAGTCGTCTTCCCCAGGTGATCACCCACGATGATGTCGCCGACCCGGCCCACCACCACCCCGAGGGCCATGCCGGGGGCGGCCGCGTCCATCTGCCTCCAGAACGAGACGCCGCGCCTGCGCATCTCGGGCATGGCCAAGAGGATGGCGCCGAAGAACCCGCCCAGCAGCGAGATGCCGCCCTCCCACACCTTCACCACGTCGAGCACCGAGTCGTACTCGCCCAGGTGGTTGGCCACGTAGGCCAAGCGAGCGCCGATGATGGACCCGACGGCGGCACGGACCAGAAGGGCGTACACATCGTCCTCGGTGATGCCCTTGCGGATGGCCTCGGGAAGCATCAGGCGGGCGCCGGCCACGAACCCCACGGCGATGCCGACCCCGTGAGGCGAGATGGACACCGCCCCGATGTCGATCTGGACCAAGGGGTCAAAGGACACGACGCCCAGCACTCCCCCGTTCTAGTCCCCCCGGCCGGCCGGAACCGAGCGCGAGGACCACCCGGCGGTCACAGCACCTGGCTACGGTGAGGCCATGGCCCGGCCCCAGTTCGCCACCGCTCATCGAGCGGCGCCCGTGGGCCCTGCCTCGCAGGGCCTGCTCGGTCGGCTCGAGCGGGAGGAGCTGGAGCACCGCACGCTCGCTCCTGGCGCCACCCTGGCGGTGGGTGCCGGCAACCGCGCTCGGGCCGAGGAGCCCGACCCGTACCGCACGTGCTTCGAGCGTGACCTCGACCGCATCCACCACTCGCGCCCGTTCCGCCGCCTGGCCGGGAAGTGCCAGGTCTTCATAGCTCCCGACGACGATCACCTCCGCACCCGGCTCACCCATGCCATCGAGGTGGCTCAGGTAGCGGTGGGCATCGCCCGGCCGGCCCGGTTGAACGTGGCGCTCACCGCCGCCGCCGCCACCGCCCACGACTGTGGGCACGGCCCCGGCGGCCACGCCTCGGAGGAGGCCCTCTCTCCCTTCGTGGAGGGTGGCTACCACCACGCCGTTCGCGGCGCCGACGTCGTCCTGGCTCCGTTGAACCTGTGCGCCCAAACGCTCGACGCCGTTCGCAACCACTCCTGGAACCGGCCGGCGCCCCTCACGCCGGAGGGCGAGGTCGTGGCCTGGTCGGACCGCATCGCCTACGTCTGCCACGACTTCGAGGACGCCGTGCGGGCCGGCATCGTCTCCCTGGCCGATCTGCCCCCCGACGTGGCCGACGTGGTGGGCCTGCGCCGCTCTGCCCAGCTCAACGCCTTCATCACCGCCGTGCTCGCCACCATCGCCGACACGGGGCGAGTGGGCATGCGGACGACCGAGGCGGAGGCGCTGGCCGCCTTTCGGGCCTTCAACTTCGAGCGGATCTACCTCCGTCCGGACTCCGTGGCCCAGGCCGAGCGGGTCATCGAGCTCCTCCGCGCCCTCACCGAGTGGCTCATCTCCCACCCAGGCACCATCGCTGCCGGCGGCGGCGGCGACCCCGTGGCCGCGGCCGTCCGTCACGTCAGCGGAATGACCGATCGCTACGCCTTCAGCATGGCCGTCGAGCTCCTGGGCTGGGACCGCGAGAAGCTGCCTCGGGGCGCCTGAGCTGAGGCGCCTCGAGGCGGTGTCACACCGCCGAATTACACTGGTGTAACGAGGATCTGCACCGGCGCCTTCGCCGCCGGAGGTCCGTATCGCTGGTACCGGAGCAGTCGGACGGAGGCCAGCCGCAGGCTCGCTTGCTGGAGGTCCGATGAACACGCCCGTGGCGCTGGCGTCCACATATCGACGGGATCACACCCCCCGCCGCCTGGCTCCCCCCGCCAGCGGTGATGCCTTCTCTCCGGCGGTCGCCCGGTGACCGGTTGGGACGGAACCGGTCCGCCGGAGGTCGTCCGCGCTCGTCGCTTCGAGCTGGTAGACGCCGAGGGGGCAGTACGAGCCATCGTCGGCGACCTGGGTGGCGGCGGCGGCGTGTTCGGGGTGGCGCTGGTCGGGCGGCAGGGCGAGGCGCGGGTGTGGATCGAGCTGGGCGAGCAGGGCCCGGCGCTGGTGTTCGACCAGGGCGGCAACGACGTGGTGGCGGTGGGGGTGCACGACGCCGTGGCCGACGCCCTCCACGTGGGCGCCTACCTGCAGCTGAGCCATGCGGACGGCCGGCCTGCCCTCGGGTGGCGGGTGGAAGACGACGGTTCGGTCACCATGCGCGCCGGGGGGCCCGAGCGGTGATGGGGGCCCGGCGCGGCGCTCACTCCCCCGCTTCGTCGGTTCCGGGCTCGGCGAGTCGAAGGCCGGCCAGGGCTCGGGCCACCCTTGCCGCCGGGCCAACCTGGGCGCCGGACGGCGGCGACGGCTGCTCGGGGCCGAGGTGGTGGACGGCGCCCACCTCGTCACCACGGCAGAGGCAGCCCAGGGCGCAGAGCACTCGGGCCAGGGCGTGGTCAGGGCTGGCCTCGAGGGCGGCGTCGAGGTGGGCCTGGCCCCGGTTCAGTCGTTCCCCGAGGGCGGCGCGCTCGGGAAGCGAGCGGGGAACGTCGAGCGTCCCCACCTTGCCCACCTCGGCCTCCACCAGGGCCCACTCGCAAGCCAGGTCGGCCCGAGCATCTCGGGGGAGCAGCTCTTCGGGGACGGCCACGAGGAGGCGCCGGGCGCCGGGAAAGTCCCCCCCACTGCGCCGGGCGGTCACTCGGAGCACTCGAAGCTGAGCCTGTTGGAGCTCCATCGCCATCGACGCGCCGAGGTCGTCCTCCAGGCCGGCCCAGAACTCCAGCACGTCCTCACCGGCCCGCAGCAGCCGCTCGGCCATCGCCAGGTCTCCGGAACGGATCAGCCGGCAGCCTTGGCGCCGCAGGGCGGCCATGAAGCGCTCCCAGCCGACGAACACCACGGAGACATCGCCCAGGAGGGCAGCGACCCGGCGGGGCGCGGTGGCGACGAGCGCGGCCAGCACCGGTGCTGCCAGGTGGCGCGCCGCGGTCGAGCCGACGAGGCGCTGGACGGCCGGCTCCGACGCCAGGGCGGCAGCGGCCAGGCCATCGTCGTCGCCTCGCTCCACCAATGCCGTGAGTTGGCCCAGCAGGTGGAAGTAGGCCAGGTCGGCGGTAGGTGGCAAGAGCCCCTGGTCCATGGCGCCCGGTTCGAAGCCGCGGAGGAGTCCCACGGCGAACCATGGGCCGGGCCGGGTGGCATCCAGCGCCACGAGCTCGGCCAGGGCCTGGCCGGCGAGCTCGAGGGAGCCGATCCCGGCCGTTCCGGCAAAGGCCGCCCGCACCGCCCGCTGCACCACCGTGTCGAGCGGAGACGCCAGTTCGACGTGGGCCCCGGCGACCGTCTCCAGCAGAGACGGTCGGCTGCGAGCGGGGGGGTGAGGGTGGGTCACCACCCGGGATGCTACTCATAGGCTGTAGACGCATAGTGTTCGCCCGGCTCGAATCGGCCCACCTCATGGCCCGACCAGCCAGCCGGCAGCCTCCCGCCCAGCTCTTCGGGCAGAGAGTGAGGGCGCGGAGGCTGAGCTTGGGGCTGTCCCAGGAGCTGCTGGCCGAGCGATCCGGCCTCCATCGCACCTACATCGGGTCGCTCGAGCGGGGGGAGCGCAACGTCGCCCTGCTCAACATCGTCCGGCTGGCCGACGCCCTCGGGACGGATCCCGCCGAGCTCGTCGCCGGGCTCAAGCCCTGACCGGGCCGGGCCGGCTCAGCCGATCTTCAGCTCGGGACGGAACACCCGCCCCGGGCCCATGGCCACGATGCGGCGAGCGATGCCATCGAACGCCTGGGACACCTCGCCCTCGGGTTCGGAGACAACGATGGGAACGCCGACGTCGCCACCCTGGCGAAGCTCCGGGACCAGCGGGACCTGGCCGACGAGAGGCACGCCCAGGGCTTCGGCCAGGGCGGCGCCACCCCCGGAGCCGAAGATCTCGTAGCGCGTGCCGTCGTCGCCGGTGAACCAGGACATGTTCTCGATCACGCCCCGCAGGGGCAGGTTCACCTTCCTCGCCATGTAGGCGCTGCGCTGGGCCACCCGCTGGGCCGCCGCCTGCGGCGTGGTGACCACGAACACCTCGGAGCTGGGCAGGTACTGGGCCATGGACAGGGCCACGTCGCCCGTGCCCGGGGGCATGTCGACCAGCAGGAAGTCGACGCTGCCCCAGTACACGTCCACGAGGAACTGCTCGAGCGCCTTGTGGAGCATGGGGCCCCTCCACATCACGGGCTGGTCGTCGGCCACGAAGAACCCGATGGAGATGACCTTCACGCCGTGGGCCGTGGGGGGCACGATCAAGTCCTCGATCACCATCGGGTCCTGGCGCACGCCGAGCATCTTGGGGATGGAGAAGCCGTACACGTCGGCGTCGAGGACGGCGGTGCGGTGCCCGAGGCGGGCCAGGGTGACGGCCGTGTTGACGGTGACCGAGGACTTTCCCACGCCGCCCTTGCCCGAGGAGATCCCGAGCACCCGGGCCTTGGAGCCGGCCTTCATGAACGGGTTGGCCCGCCCCTCCTCGTGGCCGAGGGGCCGGCCGGCGGGTGCCGGAGCGCCGCCTTGGGCCTGGTCCATGCGCTGGCGCACCAGGGCCCTCTCCTCGTCGTCCATCACCGCCGTCGCCACCTCCACCGCGTCCACCCCCGGGACGGCCAGGAGGGCCCCCCGGACGCGATCGACGAGCTCGGCGGTCGAGGGATAGTCCTCCACCGGCAGGGCGACGACCACCACGACGGCGCCGCCACTGATCTCCAGGCTCCTCACCATGCCGAGCTCGACGACGCTCATCTCCAGCTGCGGGTCGACGACCGTTCGGAGCGCCTCGACGCCCTGGGCTTCGCTGACGGGCATCAGCCGTCGGCCTCCTTCACGTGTGCCCCTCCACGGCGGGGAGCCTTCGCCCGACGGGCCCAGGTAGGATACCGGCGTGGACCGGCCGCCTCTGAACGACGCCGAGTTCTCCGCCGCCGTGGTGGCGGCCACGACGGCCTTCGGTGATCCGACCCGCAGAGACATCTTCCTCTTCACCCGGGAGAGCACCCTGGGGGTGACGGCGGCCGAGGTGGCCGAACGCTTCGAGCTCCACCCCAACGTGGCTCGTCACCACCTCGACAAGCTGGCCACGGCCGGCTACCTCGAGGTCTTCGTCGAACGCCAGGAGCACGGTGGGGCCGGCCGCCCGTCCAAGCGCTACCGGGCCTCGCAGAAGGACGTGGAGTTCCCCGCCCGGCGCGACGACCTCCTCGTGACCTTGCTGGGCCGCACCCTCGCCCTGGTTCCCGAGGCGGAGGCCCAGGCCATGGCCGAGGAGGTGGGGGAGGAGTACGGCCGGCGGCTGGCGGGGCAGATGTCGCCCGGAGAGGCGCACCGCTCGTTCCGGGCCGCCCTCCACGCCGTAGCGGAAGCGTTGACCGCCCACGGCTTCGCCGCCCACGCCGAGGCGCGGGGCTCGTCGCTCGCCATCGTGGCCGAGCACTGCCCCTTCGGCGACACCGCCACCGAGCACCCGGTCATCTGCGCCGTCGACCGCGGGATCGTCCGGGGCATGCTGGCCGAGCTGTACGGCGACACCTCGCCGGCCCAGGCCGCCTCGCGGGCCCGGGGCGACGACAACTGCGTCACCGCGCTCTGAGGGCGTGGCCCGCCACTACCTCGACCACGCCTCCACCTCGCCCGCCCGCCCCGCAGTGGTGGACGCCATGGTCCCGTGGATGGTGGGCGAGCGCGCCGGGGACCCCGGTCGGGTCCACACCGAGGGCCGCATGGCCCGGGCCGCGCTCGAGGCCGCCCGCGAGCAGGTGGCCGCTCTTCTCAGTGCCCGCCCCCGAGAGGTCGTGTTCACCAGTGGGGCCACCGAGGCCATCAACGCTGCCACATGGGGGGCGGCGGCGGCCCGGCCCGGCGGTGGCGTCGTGTGCGCCGCCGTCGAGCACTCCGCCGTGCGCGACGCCGCCGACAGGCACCGCCTCCTCGACGCGCCCGTCGACGCCTACGGCCGCGTCGACGTCGAGCGGCTGGCGGGGCTGCTGGGAGGCGACATCGCCCTGGTGCACTGCCAATGGGGCAACCACGAGGTGGGCACGCTCCAGCCGGTCGAGGAGGTGGTCGCCGCCGGCCACGCCGCCGGAGTGCTGGTCCACGTCGACGCCGCCCAGGCCGCCGGCCACGTCCCCGTCCACTTCGGCGAGCTGGGGGCCGACCTGATGTCGGTGAGCGCCCACAAGCTCGGTGGGCCCAAGGGGGCGGGAGCCCTGCTGGTGCGCCGCGGCCTGCGCCTCCCGCCGCTCCTCGTGGGTGGTGACCAGGAACGGGCCCGACGGGCGGGCATGGAGAACGTGCCCGCCCTGGTGGGCTTCGGCGCCGCCTGCGAGTCCCTCGACCTGCCCGCCGAGGCCGCCGTGGCCAGGGGTCAGACCGAGCGGATGCTGGCGGCCGCCGAAGGGCTCGACGACGTGGTCGCCTACGGCGACACCCAGCGTCGCCTGCCCCACATCGTCTGTTTGGGGGTGGGTGGCGTGGAGGCCGAGGCCGTGCTCCTCGGCCTGGACCAGGCCGGCATCGCCGCCCACTCCGGGTCGGCGTGCTCGTCGGAGTCCCTGGAGCCCTCGCCCGTGCTGGCCGCCATGGGCGTGAAGGCCGAGCGATCGCTGCGGCTGTCGGTGGGATGGTCGACCGTCGACGCCGACGTCGAAGCCTTCGTGGCGGCGCTGCCGAGGGTGATCCAGCGCCTGCGCTCCCTGGCCGGGGCCTGACGGCGCCTCCTCAGCGCTCGGCCCCCACCCCCCCGCCACTCTCCGGCCGGGGCTCGACCACCCCGTGCTCGGGGCAGAAGCCCTTGCCGTCGTCGACGGACCGGCGGATCACGGCAGACAGCTCCCCTCCGCAGTACGGACAGCGCACGCCCTTGTGGGAGCCACCGTCGGCCTCGCCCCGGGCGCCTCGATGCCGCCTCGACCGGATCCACCGCACGCCCGCGAGGGTACGCATCTCCACGGCCCGGCGGGCGGACCGACGTCCGGGTGCGCTATGGGGCCGGGGCGGGCGGGGGAGCTGGCGTGGTCGGCGTCGAGGGCGGCGGCTGGGCGGCGGCGGCCTCGGCCCGGCGCAGCACGTCCTCGACCATGGCGGCCGCGTCCTGGGGCGGGTTGCTGGCCAGGAAGGCCCGGAAGTCGTCGACGGCGCCGGCAGGGTCGTTCTTGTCCTGAAAGCGCACCAGCCCGCGGAAGAACCTGGCGTCGGGGTAGTCGGGGTCGACGGCCACGGCCCGGTTGATGAACTCGAGCCCCTTGTCGACCAGGGCCGGGTTGCCCGCCTCCCTCCCCACGAGGCGCACCAGCCAGCCACGGTAGGCCAGTGCCTCCACCTGGGCCGGATCGCGAGCCAGGACCTGGTCGTAGAGCTGGATGGCGGCCAGCGTGTTCCCCTGGGTGATGAGCTGGCGGGCACGAGCGAGGTCGTCGGACGACCCGGTGGCGGCGATGGAACCGCTGGTGGGCTGGCCGGGGAGGCGCTCACCGACGGCCCGGGCCACCAGGGCGCCGGCCACCACGGCGAAGGCCACGAGGCCCACCCAAACGAGCACCGCACGCGACGAGGGCCATCGCCAACGACGGCTCCGAGCGCGAGGCTCGACCGAACCGGCGAGGTCCGAGGGGCGCCGCGTACGGGCGGCCTCGATGGTCCGCAGGACGGACGCCGTGCGGGCCGTGTAGTCGTCCTTCAGCGCCACGTAGTCCTGCTCGGACATGTCCCCGGCGGCCCGCTCCCGCTCGAGGTCCTCGAGGGAGCGCAAGAGGAACTCCCGCTCCTCCTCGAGCTCGGCCAGGGACCGGTCGTCCGCCGTGGTGGGGATCATCGCTGCCGAGCCTGGTCGACCAAGAGACGGTCCTCGGGCGACGCCTCACGCCACGGGGTGGCCCGCCAGCGCCGGAAGGCCAGGCCGAGGCCGGCTACGGCGCAGATGCCGGCGGCCACCGGGAGGAGCCAGACCAGGCTGGCCACGCCGGTGGCCTCCGGCTTGAGGAGGACGTCCCTTCCGTAGCGACTGACCAGGTAGGAGCGGATCTCGGCGTCCGTCTCCCCCGCCTCCACCCGACGACGGATCTCCTGGCGGATGGCGAGAGAGGCAGGAGCGTCGGACTCGGCCGCCGACAGGCCCTCACAGGTGGGGCAGCGCACCTCCTGAGCGATGCGGCTGGTCCGGGCCGCCGGTGTGGGCGGGCCCTCCTCCGTCCGGGCGCCGAGGAACAGGGCGGCGGCCAGGACGGGAGCCAGGAGGAGGTAGGGGCGCCAGGTGCGCATCGAGTCAGCCGCCCGCCCTGTCGGCGCCGGTGGGGGTGGCCTGGCCGTTGCGGACAGCCATGGCCTCCCGCAGCAGGGAATCGAGACCGGTGGCCGTGACACCGCCGATGAGGCGGCTGAGGACGATGCCGTCGGGGTCCACGAGGAACGACTCGGGGACGCCGCGCACGCCGAAGTCCACCTTGCTCCCCGGGTCGTCGACCACGGGCCAGTCGCCGCCGCGCTCGTCGAAGAACCGCCGTACCTGCTCGGGCTGGTCGTCGTAGACGACGGCCAGGACCTGCGCTCGCTCGGGCCGGTGGCTCTCGCTGAACCGGACCAGCTCGGGGTGCTCGCGAAGGCAGGGGACGCACCAGGTGGCGAAGAAGTTGACCACTACGTACCGCCCCCGCAGATCGGACAGCCGCACGGTGGAGCCGTCGAGGTCCGGGCCTTCGATCTCGGGGGCCGGCTGCCCCAGGATCGGGCTCGGAGCGACCGCGCTCGAGGCCGTCCGGCGGGTGGCCAGCACGGCGACGAGCAGCGCCACCACCAGCCCCACGGCCAGGGCTGCCCACAGCGCGGTCCTGCTCCGGGGCCTCGGGAGCGCCTCGGTGGCGCCCACCGCCGTGCTCACTTGACCGGCACCGCCGCCACCCCGGCCACCTCGGGCACCCGTTCGGGCTGGGGCTCGGGGACCTCGGCCGACGCCGGCTCGGTGGACCGGCGACGGCGCCCCGGAACGGCGGCCATCATGGTCCCCACGGCCATGAGGCCTCCTCCGACCCACAGCCACATGACGAGGGGCTGGACGATCACGGCGATCACCGCCGCTCCGCCCGGGCTCCGGGGCGCGGACACGAGGGTGAGGTAGACGTCGCCACCCAGGCCCGTGCGCACCGACGGGGTCCCGATGGCCTGGCTGGCGAACGAGAACTGGTTGAGGGCGGGCCGGTACACCTTGCCGCCGTCGATGCGCACGTCGGCCTGCACGGACCTGCGGTTGGCGTGCTGGACCGTCTGCGAGCCGAGGTAGGTGATGCGGTGCCCGGCGAGGGTGGCCGAGCGCCCCGGCGTGAGTCGGAACTCGGCCCGGTGCCCGTACGAGGAGCTGGCGGCGAAGGCGACGGCGACCACCACCACGCCGACGTGGACCACCATCCCCCCGTTGGCCCTGCCCAGCAGGCCGCGCCATCCCTGGCGCCGGAAGGACAGGCCCAGCTGCCGCACGGCGGCGGCGGCGGCGAAGGCGCCCAGGCCGAAGGCCAAGAGAGGGGCCAGGCCCCGCAGCCCGCTAGCCACGCAGGCGACGACGACGGCCGTGGCCACCCAGGCCGGCCACTGGAGCCGCTGGCGCAGCAACTCACCCGAGGCCTTGCGCCACGGGAGCGCCGGAGCCACCGCCATGAGGAACAACAAGGTGAGGGCGACGGGTGTGGTCATGCGGTCGAAGTACGGGCGTCCCACCGAGACGCGCTCGCCGTTCAGCGCCTCGGCCACCAGCGGGAAGACGGTGCCGAGCAGGACCACGAAGGCGAAGCCGGCGAAGGCCACGTTGTTGGCCAGGAAGGCCCCCTCTCGGGACAAGGGCGAGTCGATGGCGCCCGGCGACCGCAGGCGGTCGCCCCGCCACCCGATCAGGCCCACGCCGACGGCCACCGTGAGGGCGAAGAAGCCCAGGATGGCCGGTCCGATGCCCGACTCCGTGAAGGCGTGGACGGAGTCGAGCACGCCCGAACGGGTCAGGAAGGTGCCGAGGATGGTGAGGCAGAAGGTGGCCACGAGCAGCGACAGGTTCCAGACCCGCAGCATCCCCCGGCGCTCCTGCACCATCACGGAGTGCACGTAGGCGGTGGCCGTCAGCCAGGGGAGGAACGACGCGTTCTCCACCGGGTCCCACGCCCAGTAGCCGCCCCACCCCAGCACCTCGTAGGACCACCAGGCGCCGAGGACGATGCCGACGGTGAGGAAGCCCCAGGCGAACAGCGTCCAGCGCCGCGTCTCCACCAGCCACCCCTCGCCCACCCTTCCCGTCACCAGGGCGGCGACGGCGAAGGCGAAGGGGATGGTGAACCCCACGTAACCGAGGTAGAGCATCGGTGGGTGGAAGGCCATCAGCAGGTGGTTCTGCAGCAGAGGGTTCGGCCCGGGCCCGTCGGGCGGGACGGCGCCCGCCACCTGGCGGAACGGGTTGGCCGGCCCGAGCATCAACGCGAAGAAGAACAAGGCCACGGCCAGGCCCGTCACGGTGGCCCATCCCACCAACGGGTCGGTGGCCCTCCCTCGGAAGTGCCACGCCATCACCGCCAGGTAGCCGGCCAGGACCAGCGCCCAGAGCAGGATCGAGCCCTCGAGGGCGCCCCACAGCGACGCCACCGTATACAGCAGCGGCGTCGAGCGGCTGTGGTTGTCGGCCACGTAGGCCAGGGAGAAGTCGTGGGTCAGCAGCGCCCGCTCCATGACCAGCGCAGCCACCACGGCGGCAGCCAGGAGCACCCAGACGTACAGCTGGCCGGCCCGAAGCAGGGCAGGGCGGCGCTTGAACAGCCCGGCCACGATGGTGCCGGCGCCCAGGAGGGCGGCGAAGAACCCCAGGAGCACGGCGCTCTGGCCGATGACGGCGTTCATCGAGGCCCCGGCTCGCCCTTCAGCGTGTCGCCCCGGTCCTTGCCCACGTAGCGATCGACCCGCTCGGGGTGACGGGCTTGGTACTCCGAGGTGTGCTTCACCATGATGCGGTCGCTGGCGTAGGCGTCCCCCGCCCACGCCCCCTCGAGGACCACCGGGAGGCCAGGCTGGAACAGCTCGGGCGGGTCACCCTGATGGGTCACGTCCACGGTGGCGCCCCCGGTCCCGCGGACCTGGAAGCCCACGTCCCCGCCGTCCTGGCGAACGCTGCCGGGCACCACCGTCCCCTCCAGGCGGAAGCGCCGGCTGCCCAGCTCGGCGCGCTCGTCCACGGCCTCGTCCACCGTCTTGAAGTACACCGTCGCGTCACCGAGCCCTCGCAGGAGCAGGAAGCCCAGGGCGGCCGCCACCAGCGCGCCCGCGGCCCACAGCCGGCGTGGCCCGGGTCCGGTGCGCGGGGCAGCGATGGCCGACGGAGACGTCACCGCCACGTGCCCTCGCTCCTGGACAGCAACCGGGTGAGGGCCCGGCCCCGCAGGACCACCCGCAGGGCGTAGAGGGCGAGCCCGCCCACGGTGACGGCGTAGCCGGCCACCACGTAGCCGCTCACGGCGCGCTCACCGCCGGGGCCTCCAAGCGGCGCTCCTCGAGGGCCAGGTCCAGACCCGCCGTCTCCAGCTCCTCCTGGAGCACCTCCACCCGGTACCGGTGGACCAGCAACCAGGCGTAGGTCAGCGTCATGGCCCCGAAGCCGAGCAGCATCACCGCCATGTAGGAGCCGTCCAGGTCGGACTGCGGGGCCAGCTGAGCCAGCGAACGGCCCTGGTGCAGGGTGCGCCACCAGTCGACCGAGAAGTGCACGATGGGGACGTCGACGGCGGCAACGAGGGCGGCGACCGCCGATCGCCGGGCCCGGGTCTCGACGTCGCCGGTGGCATGGCGCAGGGCCAGGTAGCCGAGGAACAGCGCCAACAGCAGGGCGGTGCTGGTGAGGCGGGCGTCCCACGTCCACCACACGCCCCACGTGGGGCGGCCCCAGATGGAGCCGGTGACGAGGGTGAGGGCGGTGAAGACCACGCCGATCTCCGCCGATGCACCGGCCAGCCGGTCCCAGAGGCGACCCCGGGTCCGAGGCCAGAGGTAGAGGATGCTGGCCAGCGCCGTCACGCCGAAGGCCAGGTAGGCGGCCCATGCCAGCGGCGGGTGGATGGCGATGAGGCGGGCGTACGGGCCCTGCTCCACGGTGGGTGGCAGGCCCAGGCCGAGGACCACCGTGGTGGCCAGGGCCACCAACGCGGCGGCGCCGAGGACGAAGGTGGCCTGGCTTCCCGTTCCCCGACCCTGGGGAGCTGCGGTCACGACTCGTCCAGGAGGGCGCCGAAGCCCGCGATCCCGAAGGCCACGTAGACGGTGGCGAACACACCGAGCAGCTGGACCCAGCGCCAGCCGTCGTCCAGGCCCACGCCCAAGGCGGCCTCCCACGCCCTCGCGGCGCCGAGGAGGACGGGGGCGACCACGGGGAGGAGCAGCAGCGGGAGCAAGGTCTCTCGGACCTCGAGGCCAGCGGCCAGGGCCCCGTACACCGTGCCGGCCGCCGCCAGCCCGGCGGTGGCCAGCGTGCAGGTGGCCAGCACCAGCACGGCGCCACCGAGGTCGGCGTCGTAGAGCACGACGATGCCGACCGTGAGCAGGACCTGCAGCGCCGCCAGCTCCACGGCGACGGCCGCCGCCTTGCCCAGGAAGATCCCGGCCGGGTCGAGCCCGGAGAGGCGCAGAGCGTCGACGGCGCTGTCCGAGGCCTCGACGGCGAAGCTGCGTTGCACGGCCAACAGGGCGGCGAAGAGGACGGTCAGCCAGAACAGGCCGGGTGAGGCCCGGAAGAGGACGCCCCGATCGGGGTCCAGGGCGAACCCGAACAGGACCAGCACCAGCACCGCGAACGGAGCCACCTGGTTGGTGGCCACGCGGGAGCGCGCTTCGATGCGCAGGTCCTTGCCGGCCACCAGCAGCGCGTCACGCCACATGGACACCTCCGGCCGAGGTGAGGTCCGAGGCGTCGTGGCCGCCGGCCCCCGAAGCCACCACTCGGGCCGGGACGGGGAGGACGGCGCCGTCCGGCGCCTGCTGCACCTGGCCTCCGGCCATGGCCACCGCCCGGTGGGCCAACGCGGCGGCCCGGTCGGCCTCGTGGGAGGCGAACAGCACCGTGGCCCCGCCGGCGACGGCGTCTCGCACCAGCCCGTCGAACAGGTCACGTCCCTCGGCGTCCAGGCCGGCGTGGGGCTCGTCGAGCAGCCACAACCTCGGCCTGCGAGCGACAAGGATGGCCAGGGCGGCGCGGCGGCGCTGCCCGGCCGACAGACGGGAGACCGGAACCCGGCGCAGCCGTCCGCCGAGGCCGAGGCGGTCCAGGCCGGCCTCGGCGTCCCGTCCGGCCGCGCCGGCCGCCCGCACGGCGAAGCGGACGTTGTCCTCCACGGTGAGGTCGTCGTACAGGAACCCGGCGTGACCGAGCAGGCCGACCAGGCGACGGACGGCGCGCCGGTCACGGCGGAGGTCGTGCCCCAGGACCTCGGCCTGCCCGGAGGCGACGGGCAACAAGCCGGCGCAGGCTCGCAGCAGGCTGGTCTTGCCCGCGCCGTTGGGACCCCGGACCAGCACGATCTCGCCGACGGCGACGTCGAGATCGACACCGGCCAGGGCGGGGAAGCGGCCGAGGAGGGCGACAGCAGAGCGGAGACGGACGGCGAGAGCCATAGCGGCAGCCCAATGCTACGGGCGGGCGGGGGTTTGTTCCATGCCGCGGGCGGGGCCTCGGCGCCGGCGACGACGAGTACCGTGGCTCAGGTGGACATCCGCCGGGCCATCCGCGGACTCGGCAAGACGCTCATCACCATGGGCGTGCTCACCCTGCTCTTCGTGGCCTACCAGCTGTGGGGGACGGGGCTGGCCGAGGCCAGGAGCCAGGACGCGCTGACCGAGCAGTTCCGCCAGAGCGTGGGACCGACCCCGCCGGCCGCGCCTTCGCCGGACACGCCCTCACCGGAGCCCGTGGTGGCGCCCCCGCCGGCCCCCGAGGGCGAGGCCGTGGCCATCCTGAAGATCCCCAAGCTCGGCGTGGAGAAGGCCGTGGTCGAGGGGGTGGGCCTGACCGAGCTCAAGAAGGGGCCGGGGCACTACCCCACCACGCCGATGCCCGGCCAACCCGGCAACGCCGCCATAGCCGGCCACCGAACCACGTACGGCGCACCGTTCTTCAAGCTGGACGAGCTAGCCCGGGGAGACGAGATCCTCGTCACCACCCGGCAGGGTGAGTTCCGCTACGACGTCATGGACTCCAAGATCGTCAGCCCCGAGGAGACCTCCGTGCTGGACGACATGGGGGACGACCGCCTGACGCTCACGACCTGCAACCCCCGCTACAGCGCCGCCCAGCGCCTGATCGTGGTGGCCGCCCTCAGCGGCGAGGCGGCGCAGCCAGCGCAGCCGGCGCCCGAGGAGCCCGCCGCCCCGGCACCGCCGACGTCCCTCGAGGGCACCGAGCGGGCGGGGCTTTCGGGCCAGGGGTCGCCCAACGGGCCGGCCATCGCCTGGGGCGGCGCGGCCGCCGCCGTGTTCCTGCTCACCTGGATGCTGTCTCGGGCCTGGCGGAGGTGGCCGGCGTACCTGCTCGGGACCCCGGTGTTCCTCGTCGTGCTGTTCTTCTTCTTCGAGAACTTCAGCCGGCTGCTGCCCTCGAACTTCTGACCGGGCGTCTGCGGCCGGGCCTTCGCCGGCTGGTCCTCGCCGCCGCCCCCGAATGCCCTAGATGGCGGTCAGGCGGTCGAGGCCCACGCGGCTCATCACGTCGATCAGCCAGCTCGAGACCCGGCCCACCCGGTTGGTGAGCAACAGCACCCCGAAGGCGACCAGCACGAGGCCCGAGGCCAGGTTGAGGGCCCGGTAGTGGCGCCTGAACCACTCGAAGGTGGCGGCCAGGCGGCCGAAGGCCAGCCCGCTGGCCACGAAGGGGACCCCCATGCCCAGCGAGTAGGCCAGCAATAGGGCCACGCCCTGGCTCAGGGTGCGCTCGGTGTAGGCGAACGCCAGGACCGAGGCGAGGATGGGCCCGATGCACGGGGTCCAGCCGAAGGCGAAGGCCATCCCCATCAGCGGGGGCGCCCAGCTGCCCAGCTGGGACGGGGAGAGGTGGAGACGTCGCTCCCGGGCCAGGATCCGGGGCGACACCACGCCGGCGATCACGAGCCCCATCAGGATGACGGTGGCGCCGGCGATCTGGTTGAGGCCCCGCTGGTGGCGGCCCAGAAGCTGGCCGACGGCGCTGGCCGTGGCCCCGAGGGCGACGAAGACGACGGTGAAGCCGGCCACGAAGAGGAGGGTGGAGCGCAGCACCTTGCGGGTGTCGGCCCTGGTGGCCACGGCCAGCTCGGCCGTGCTGACTCCTGACATGAGCGACAAGTAGCCGGGCATCAGGGGCAGCACGCACGGCGAAAGGCACGACAGCATCCCGGCACCGAAGGCGGCCACCAGCCCGCCGGGCCCGAAGGAGAGCGCCAGCACGCCGACATTCTCCCTCGTCCAGGTGTGGAGCGCCGGTCGAGCGGTCAGACTACCCCGATGATCACCTACCTCATCCTCCTGGCCATCAGCGGACTCGTGGTCGGCGCGCTGGGCCGCCTGGCCATCCCTGGCCCCAACCCCATGAGCGTCGGCATGACCATCCTCGTAGGAGTCGGCGGCTCCTTCCTGGGCGGCCTCGTCGGGCGGCTGCTGTTCGGCAGCGGCGGCATCATCCTCGCGGTCCTGGGCGCCGCCCTCATCGTCTGGCTGCTGCAGCGCAGCCAGGCTCGCCGGCCCATCTGAGCTCGCCGCTGGCTCCGGGCAGAACCGCGTCGGTGACGGCGGCGGCCGGTACCGTGAGCGGACATGCGGTTCACCCTGGTGGCGGTGGCCGCCGGCCTCGCCATCGGCGTGCTGTCCGGCGGTCGACCGGCTCACATGGCCGGCCGCTCGTTCCGCCATTGGCCCGTGCTGGCCGCCGCCATCGGCCTCCAGGCGCTCAGCGGGGGTCTCGCCGGCGGCGCCGGGCTGGGTGCGCTGGTCGCTTCGTACGCCCTGCTGGTCGCCTTCGCGGCGGCCAACGTCGTGCGCGTCGGGATGGGGATGGTGGCCCTGGGCATCGGCCTCAACCTGCTCACCATCGCCGTCAACGGGGGCATGCCCGTGGGACCGTCTGCGGTGGTGGCGGCCGGCATCGCCGAGCCGGACCAACTGGGCGACCTCCGCATCGAGGGCAAGCGCCACCTGCAGCGCCCTTCGGACCGGCTCATGGCCTTGTCCGACGTCATCCCGGTCCGACCGCTCCGAGAGGTGGTGTCCTTCGGCGACGTGGTCATGGCCGTCGGGCTGGCCGACGTCCTGGTCCACCTCCTGCGCCCACCCCGAGGTGGTGCCCACGTCGCCATGGGGACCGAGCGGCAGCCGGCGCACGCGCGCCGTGGCGCGTGACGCACGCCCCCCCGCCGAGCTGCCGACGCCTCGCCGTCATCGTCTCGTTCCGACTCGGTGGGGCCGATGGGGTGTCGGTGGAGGCCGCCACGTGGGCCTGGGCGCTGCGCCAGCTGGGCTTCGCCGTGCGCACCGTGGCCGGGGAGGGCCGGGCCGACGTGGTGCTGCCCGGCCTGGCCATGGCGGCACCGGCTCCCCCCACCGTGGCGGAGGTGGCCTCCGCCCTCGAGGACGCCGACCTGGTGGTCGTCGAGAACCTCTGCTCGCTGCCCCTCAACCCGCAGGCGGCCGACGTGGTGGCGGCGGAGTTGCGGGCCCGGCGCGCCGTGTTGCGACACCACGATCTGCCCTGGCAGCGGGAGCGCTTCTCCCACTGCCCGGCGCCGCCCGACGATGCCTCCTGGGTCCACGTCACCATCAACGACCTCAGCCGCCGCCAGCTGGCCCGGCGTGGGATCCGCTCCACCACCGTCCGCAACGCCTTCGATACCGAGGCGGTGGCCGGGGACCGGGACGGGACCCGCCGCGACCTCGGCGTCGGCCCCAACCGCACGCTGGTGCTGCAGCCGACTCGGGCCATCGCCCGCAAGGGGGTTCCGGCGGCGCTGGCCCTCGCCGAGGCGCTGGGCGCGACCTACTGGCTCCTCGGCCCTTCCGAGGAGGGCTACGGGCCCCAGCTCGAGCGGGAGCTGGCGGGGGCCAGCGTGGAGGTCGTCCGGAGCCCGGCGGGCAGCCGGTCGGTGGCCGACGCCTACGCCGCGTGTGATGCCGTGGTGTTCCCCTCCACCTGGGAGGGCTTCGGCAACCCCGTCATCGAGTCGGCCGTGTGGCGCCGGCCCTTGGCCATCGGCCGGTACCCCGTAGCCGACGAGCTGGCCGCCTTCGGCTTCCGTTGGTTCCCGGCCGACGACGTCGGCCCCCTCGAGGCCTGGCTGCGCCGGCCCGATGCCAGCGTGCTCGACACGAACGAGGCCGTGGCCCGACGGCACTTCTCCCGCCGTGAGCTCCCCGCCCGGCTGGCGGCCGTCTTCGACCGGGCGGGATGGAGCTCGTGGTGAGCGGCCGGCCCAGCGGTACCGACCCGGTGCGGGAGCGTCGCGCTCGCATCGACCGCCTGGCCGCCGCTGGGCGCCGAGCAGGGTACGGGCTCGTCCTGGTCGCCATCGCCGCCTTCGCCGTCGGCGTGGTGGCCGGCTTCACCAGGCCCGTCACCAGCGTCGTCACCGCCTCGCTGGCGCTGACCACGTTGACCCTGGCCCCCTCCCTGGTGGCCGGCTACGCCGTGAAGGCGGCCGAGCGGGAGGACCGGGCCCAGGGCCGGTAGATTCGCCGGCATGGCTGTGGCCGCCGTCATGACCGGCGTCGACCAGCCGCTGGAGATCCGCCACGACGTCGAGGTGGAGGCGCCACGGGCGGGCGAGATCAAGGTGGCGGTCGCCGCCTCCGGCGTCTGCCACACGGATCTGTCGATGCAGGACGGCACCATGTCGCCTGGCTGCATCCCGCCCATGGTCCTCGGCCACGAGGCGGCCGGCGTGGTGCAGGAGGTGGGCGAGGGGGTCACCACGGTCGCGCCGGGAGACCACGTCGTGCTGTCGTTCGTCTCCCGGTGCGGCCTGTGCTTCTTCTGCGAGAAGGACCAAGGTCACCTGTGCGAGGCGGCCACGGTGCCCTTCGCCACCGGCGGCATGCTGGACGGCACCACCCGGGCCACGTCCCGCGGGGCGCCGCTGCGGCAGATGGCGGGCGTGGGATCCTTCGCCGACACGCTGGTCACGCCGGCCGTGAACGCGGTGAGGATCGACCCCGCCGTCGACCTGGCGGTGGCTGCCCTCCTCGGCTGCGCCGTGATCACCGGGACGGGCGCGGCCATGCACACGGCGCGGATCGCCCCTGGCGACAGCGTGGCGGTGGTGGGCTGTGGGGGCGTGGGCCTCAACGTGATCCAGGGCGCCCGCATCCAGGGGGCCGGCGACATCATCGCCGTGGACACCAACCCGGCCAAGCTGGAGCTGGCCGAGCACCTCGGCGCCACCCTCCGCGTCGACGCCGGCGAGGGTGACCCGGTGTCGAAGGTGATGGCCCTCACCGGCCAGCGCGGAGCCGATGTGGCCTTCGAGGTGATCGGCCTCCAGAGGACCATCGACCAGACCATCGCCATGACGCGCCGTGGAGGCCAAGCCGTCCTCGTCGGCATCCCCGACGTCGAGACCACCGTCTGCCTTCCCGCCTTCTTCGGCGTGGTGCTGGCCGAGAAGACCATCAAGGGTTGCTGGTGCGGCTCCTCGGACGTGCACACCGACGTGCCCAAGCTGGTGCGGCTCTACCAGCAGGGAGCGTTGAAGCTCGACGAGCTCGTGTCCCGCACCATCGACCTCGATCAGATCGACGAGGCCTTCGAAGCCATGCGGTCTGGCGACGTGGCCCGTACGGTGATCCTGCACGGCGCTGAGGCCGGCCGGGTGGACGGTCGGTAGCTTCGGCCATGCGAGCGGTGGCCCTGACGGCGGACGGCCGCCTGGAGGTGGTGGACAAGCCCGATCCGGTGCCCGGCCTCGGAGAGGTGGTGGTCGCCGTCGAGCGCTGCGGGATCTGCGGCAGCGACCTGCACCTCAAGTCGTGGGGGATGGTCCCCGTCGGAGCGGTGATGGGCCATGAGTTCGCCGGCACCATCGCCGCCGTCGGGGCAGCAGCGCCGGCTCACCTGGCCGAGGGCCAGCGGGTGGCCGTGCTGCCGGCCGCCCGGTGCGGCAGCTGTCGTCCGTGCCGGTCGAACAGGGACAACCTGTGCGAGCTGCAGCCCATGACCGCCATCGGCCTCGGGGTCAACGACGGCGCCCACGCCGAGTACGTGCGGGTGCCCGCTGCCGCGTGCCACCCGCTGCCGGCGGGGACGGCGGCGGAGCACGGAGCCCTGGTCGAGCCGTACGCCGTCGCCCTGCACGCCGTCCGGCGCAGCGCCGTGGCGTCCGTGGAGGCGGCCGCCACGCTCACCCTGGGCA